>JAHDSS010000012.1 GCA_018432565.1 Kiritimatiellia bacterium | reverse complement strand
ATGTTGCCCGGAATGCCCGACAGGCTGCTGACGGCCGCCACCAGCCGTCCGTCTTGGACCGCCACCGATTCCGTGGTGCGGTAGGGCGAGAGGGCGCGGGTGACAGCGGTCTCGGCGGAGTAGGCGAAAACGGGCAGGGGACCGCCCGCGACGGACAGATCGCCGATGTACAGCTTGCGCTCGTTGCCGCCGCCGGCGTTCCAGTTCCAGAAGCGGATGGTGGCGGGTTCGTACACGGAAGCGTCGGCAAACGTGCCTTCGAATGGTTGTCCATTGACGGTCAGCCGGTAGGTGAAACTGGTCAGGATTTCCAGCGTGTTGGTTTTAGGGGTGTTGCTCCAAGGCAGGCCGGTGTCGCGCAGTTCGCTGTCGTAGATCGCAAAGGAATTACTTCCGCCGTCAAACCGGAATTCGGTCAGGCGCTGGTCAAACCGGTTGTGGAATGCGACGCCGATGGAAGAATTGGTGACGCCGCCATCGATCCCGCCGTTTTCAAAAACGAACGACACGGTGTCGCCCGGCTGGAGGCCGTCGGCAAACGGCCGGATGGCTTCGACAAGGGCACCGCCGTCGGCCTGGAGCGCCCAGGCGCGGGGACCGAGAGAGAGGGTGCCGCCTTCCGTGGCGGCATCGGCCATGGAGGCGCCTGTGCCGTTGAGCTGCCAGGGCTCAAACTGCCGGCCGTCGTTCGAGCCGTTGGGCCAGTTCGACGCATAGGCGGCGTTGGTGGGCGAATCTGCTGCGCCGTCGTTGGGATTGGCGGCGGAATTGGTTCCGGAGACGCGGATGACATTGACGCCTTCGGCGAGCGGCACGGGGGGGATGGACCAGTTCGTGGCGTAGGCGATGGCGCCGGAGGCGCCGTTGAGCCGGTTGGTCCAGTTCAGGTGGCCGGTCAGCAGGTGGGCCGCGCCGTGCAGCGCGATGTGTGTGACCTCGGTGGCGACATTGGTGGCCGGCGGCGGCTGAGCGAGAGTGACGTAGGGCTGGTCGTCGGCCAGGCACCCCTGCACCCGGACATGCCAGTCGGCATGATCATTGTTGTCCCAGACGGTGTTGCTGCCGATGAGGCCGTTGAAGACAAAGTCCGCCTGCCAGGTGTCGTCGGGAATGGAATAGGTGGCCGTCCATTCGTTTTCGCTTTCCTCGACCATGGGCAGGGACTGGACTTCCGCGGACCAGTCATTGCGGCCGATGTGGAGCATGACGTTGCTGGCGCCCATCAACGGCCCACCGTTGGGGTGGTAGGTGATGTCGAGGGGAATGCAGCCCTGCGGCAGCCCCGGCGTCCAGGACGCTTCCGAAGGCAGGTCGCCGCAGTTGGAGACGGGAACGCTCCAGTTCAGGCCGTCGTTGTTGTCCCAGGCCTCCGCGCCGTCGGTGAAGGACAGATTCAGTTCGTAGGTGAGGTCCGGGATCGTGTATTCCAGCACCCAGACGTCGCCGGAAGGCGCCATGGGGAAGTTGGACGGATTCTGCCAGTTATTGCGGCCGATGTAGGCCGAGACGGCGCCGGCGCCATCGAGCGGGCCGTCGCCGGGATCGTAGGTGATCGTGACGACGGCGCCGCAGCCGTCGGGGTTCGGCGGATCGAATGCGGCGGCGGAATCCTGCGGAATGGGGGATTTGGCGTAGATCTGGATGGAATAGGCGCCGATCGCCAGGGAGGCGTTGGCGGAGCCGTCGGCGACGACCGTGCCGCCGACCGCGGGTCCCTTGTTGCCGAACGCGGCGTCGTAGGCCGGCAGATCGGAGTTGTACAGGCAGTACCACGTGCCGGCGGAGGGAAACGACACGGAATAATTCGTGCGGGCGGTGGCGGAGGCATT
>JAHDSS010000352.1 GCA_018432565.1 Kiritimatiellia bacterium | reverse complement strand
GCGTTCGACCGGAACCGCGCCGCCCGCCCGCCGCTCCGCCCAGGCCAGGCGAATCAACTGCCACAACTGCGACCGCCCCAGACCCGACCGCGCCCCCTCCCAGACCTGTCCCAGATAGTCCCGCCGCGCCGCCGTCATGCCGTCGGCGCGTAGAATCTCCTCCAGTTCCTTGCTGGTGTCCTGCGGATCGTTCAGGCAGTAGAGGTACAGCACTTCGTCCGGCGCAAACCGCGCCGCCCGCCCGGCCAGCATCGCCGCGACCTGCCCGATGTGATAGCCCGGCACGCCGAAATTCAGCGCCTCCCACTTCCCGCCCCCTTCGACGGCGGCGTTCAGCTCCCGTTCCAACTGCACGCTGAACGTCTCCCGCCGCGCCCCCATCCCGAACGCGATCGAATCCCCGAGGCATGCCACCCGCCGCACC
This sequence comes from Kiritimatiellia bacterium, assembly GCA_018432565.1. Lineage (GTDB taxonomy): Bacteria > Verrucomicrobiota > Kiritimatiellia > CAIQIC01 > Lenti-01 > JAAZFE01. The sequence goes on along the minus strand of JAHDSS010000352.1, from coordinate 1,098 downwards.
CCGGCGGGCTTTTCAAGCGCAATGGGCCGGTTCCGCATCCCAAATTCGTTGACCAGTACCTCCCCTTCGGGTGTCTGGACGTTGGGCAGCAGCTCGTACTTCAGACCCGGATCCGGCGTCAGCCGGATCGTCCCCCGCCGGATGCCGTGGATGTCCGGACCCAGACCAAACACGCGCACCGCGGCCTCCCCCAATACCAGCGCCAGCGCCAGCCCAAACAGCGCCAGCAGGATTTTTCCGGCCACCCGTTTCACGGCCTCACGGCGCCATCCAGGCCCGGATGCGGAAATATTTCTTGGACTCCGCCGCATCCACCGGCACGCCCGCCTCTCCCGTGACCGCGCTGGTCACGGTGGCCACCGGCGTCCAGTCCGTGGTCTCCTCGAGGTTCGTCGCCCCCTCCACCCGATACACCCGCCCGCTCACGGCCGGATACACCACCGGCGCCTGGTTCGACACCGGCCCCGTTCCCGACGCCCGGAAAAAGCTGGTCTCATTCGTCGGCTGCGTGCCGGCCAGACGCTCTTGCTCGTTCGAGAACCCGTCCCCGTCATAGTCCGCGGCCGTCGTGCCGTTGGTGCCCAGCGGGTCCAGCCCCTCCCCGATCGCCCAGGCCTCGTATCCCGTCGGCCGCCGCGCCACCCGGAATCCCAGATACGTCGCCGAAAACGGCGCCGGAAAGGACGTGTGGAACGCGCAGCGCAGAAACGACGGATCCGGCACGCCGGCCCCGATGTAATAGGTGAATCCGCCGCCGCGCGCCACCCGTTGAGTAAAAAACGACGCGTCGGCACCCGGCCCCGTCGGGTCCGGCAAGGAGGCGGCCGGATCCGCATACCAGTTGGTCCCGTGATAATCCCAGCACCACTCGTACACGTTCCCCGCCATGTCGTAGAGCCCGTAGCCGTTGGCCATGTCGTTCGTCTGGCCGAAATCCGCCCCCGCCGTGCCCGGCTGAAGCACGAAGTTGGTGTGCAGGTTGGTCACCACCTGCGCCCCGTTGTAATAGCCTGCCGGCGTTGTTCGGATCGGCTCGTTAAACCAAGGGTGCATCGGGTGGTTGGTCAGACTGCTCCCGTAGCGGGCATCCCAATAGTT
>JAHDSS010000513.1 GCA_018432565.1 Kiritimatiellia bacterium | reverse complement strand
TGGGCCCTGCAGGACTTGAACCTGCGACCAGAAGATTATGAGTCTCCCGCTCTGACCAACTGAGCTAAGGGCCCGGGTGTCGGCTGTGCATCCTGCCGTCCCCCCCCCGCAAACTCAAGCCTTTCCATGGACCCGCCCAACACCCGGGTTTCCGCCGTCCGGGGCGATTCCGCCCTTGACGGCGGCGGACAAACCCCTATGATGCCCGCTCGTTTGTTACAAGAAGTAGGTACTCCCATGAAAACTGCCCTTTTGGAAAAAATCGAACAGAGCCAGCTCAAGGAAAAGGCTCCGGACTTCCGCGTCGGCGACTCCGTGCGCGTGCATGTGAAAATCAAGGAAGGCGACAAGGAACGCGTCCAGGTCTATTCCGGGACGGTCATCGCCCGCGACGGCGGCGGCTCCAACGAAACCTTCACCGTGCGGCGCGTGTCCTTCGGCGAAGGCGTCGAGCGCGTGTTCCCCGTCCATTCGCCCTTCGTGGTCAAGGTCGAGGTCGAGCGCAGCGGCAAGACCCGCCGCGCCAAGCTCTACTATCTGCGCGGCCGCACCAGCAAGCAGAGCCGCCTGAAAGAGCGCGTCTGATCCGGAGGCCGGACGGCTTGCTCCGCCACGAGCAGGATGCCTGGGCGCAGGGCGCCCGGCGGATCGCCGGCGTGGACGAAGCCGGACGCGGCCCTCTCGCCGGTCCCGTTGTCGCCGCCGCAGTGGTTTTTCAGCGCGACTTTCTCGAAGCGGAAGCCGGCGGCGCCCTCCGGGGCCTGACCGATTCCAAAAAGCTCCCGGCCAGACGCCGGGAGTTTTTTCATGCCCTGCTGACGGCCAGTCCGGAGGTGGACGTGGGCATCGGATCCGCATCCGTCGGGGAAATCGATTCGCTGAACATTCTCCGCGCCACCCATCTGGCCATGGCGCGCGCCATCGGGGAGCTGGCCCGCCCGCCCGATCTCGCGCTGGTGGACGGCCTGCCCGTGAAGGGCCTGAGCGTGCCGCACCGGGCCATCGTCGGCGGCGATGCCGCCAGCCTGTCCATCGCCGCCGCCAGCGTCGTCGCCAAGGTGACCCGCGACCGCTGGCTGACGGAGCTGGCCGCGCAATATCCCGCGTACGGGTTCGAGCGCCACAAGGGCTACGGCACCCGGGCCCATCTGGACGCCCTGCGGCGTTACGGTCCCTGCCCGGCCCACCGCCAATCGTTTGCGCCGGTTGCCCAGCGCGTGCTGGAGTTCGGGCCGTGATCGGCTCCTGGCTGCGCGCCCTTTTCCGGAATCCCCGGCGGGACCGGCCCGAAGCCCACCGCGCCGGCGCCTGGGGAGAAGAGACCGCCGCGCGCTGGCTGGAACGCAAGGGCTACCGCATCCTGGGACGGAACGTCCGCTTCGGCTCGCGCTGCGAACTGGATCTCGTGGCGCGGTCGCCCGCCCCGGATGCGCTGGTGTTTGTCGAAGTCAAAACGCGCCGCAGCGAACGCTTCGGCCGGCCCATGGCCGCCGTGGACCGCGCCAAGCGCCGCGCCCTCGGCCGCGCCGCCCACCAGTATCTGCGGCGCCTCAAGGTGCGCCCGCCCCGGATCCGGTTCGATGTCGTGGAAGTCGTCGGCACCCCCGGCGGCGAACCGCCCGTGGTCCGTCACATTGAGAATGCCTTTTCGCCCGGTCCCGGGTATCGTGTGCCGTAACGTCATGACGCCTGTCCAAGTCATCCGGATCGCCGCCGCCGGCCTGGCCGGCGGGCTCCTGGCGGCCGGCCCCGCCCGGGCCTTTACCGGCGGCGAGTGGGAACTCGACTACGAGTATATCGCCGAATCCGGCCAGCGGCTGTTCGAACAGGTGGCCCCCCCCTCGGTCCGGGAGCAGTTCCGGTTCTATACGGCGGATGAACTCCGCTCCACGTTCGGCCCCATCGAAACCGCCCTGGCCGGCGGCAGCCTCGAGGCCCTGTCCGCCCTCCAGCCTCGGGCGCGCCAGACGCTGGACACCCTGCGCGCCAACCCCGAAACCCAGGCCTATGCGGACTGGTTGCAAGCCCGCATGGATTTCTTTGAAATGGCCGCCGAGGTGGAACGGGCCATTCCGGCGCCCGCGCCCGCGCCCGCACCGGCTCCGCCGCGCCCCCCCCTGATTCCCCATCCCGCGCCGACGCCGCCCGCCCCCGCCCCCCTGCCGCCGCATCCCGCTTCGCCCGAGACCGCCCCCCTGCCGCCGCATCCAACCCTGCCCACGCCCCCCTTGATCCCCCATCCGACCGAACCCGCGCCGGTGCCGGCTCCCGCCCCCGCGCCGGCTCCCGCCAAGCCCGCGCCGAAGGTCGAGCAGGCCCGCAACCGCTACGTGGAAAACCGCGAGGTCTGGATCCGCAAGCTGTCCGGCCGGACGCCTCCCGCCCGCGCCGCCGCCCTGCTGCCAGGCCTCAAGCGCGTCTTCCGGGAGGAAGGCATCCCCCCCCAGCTCGTCTGGCAGGCCGAGGCCGAATCTACCTTCAATCCCGCAGCCCGCAGCCCGGCCGGCGCCGTCGGCCTCTACCAGTTCATGCCGGCCACCGCCCGCGAATACGGCCTGCGCCTCTCCCCCGCCGACGAACGGCTCGACGCCATGAAAAACGCTCGCGCCGCCGCCCGCTACCTGAAATTCCTGCACGGACGCTTCGGCAACTGGCCGCTGGCCTTCGCGGCCTATAACTGCGGCCAGGGGCGGGTCGCCAAGGCCCTCGCCGCCTCCGGCGGCAGGACCTTCGACGACATCCATGACCGCCTCCCCGCCGAAACCCGCATGTACGTTCCCAAAATCGCCGCCCTGCTCCACCTCCGCGAAAACGCGGACATGGATCGCCTGTAAGGGCCGATGAGGGGGGGACGGGGCGTGAGACAAATTTCTTCATAGTGGACAGAGTGGACAGGGAGCGGTCACGCGGATTTCGCGGCGCCGTGGAGTTGGACGGAACGTTGCAAGAGGCGGAGTTTCCAGAAGTCGTTGTCCTGACGGCTCGCGTGTAGGGCACGAAGG
>JAHDSS010000046.1 GCA_018432565.1 Kiritimatiellia bacterium | reverse complement strand
TCGTTCGACTTCCAGGGGGGTGGAGGGTAGATTAACATCATTGAGGCGTGTGTCTCGCCATGACCAGGCAAGTGGACGGACCGATATGAATGCAAGATGCCGGAATTCCAGGGGGTTCACGCTGATCGAGTTGCTGGTGGTGATTGCCATCATCGGGCTGCTGGCGGCGATTCTGATTCCCTCGCTGGCCGCCGCGCTGCGGAGCGCGGAACGGGCGCGTGCGCTGTCGCAAATCACGGCGCTGGAGGGGGCCATCAAAGGATTTATCGGGGAATACGGCATTCCGCCGCTGCCCCAAGGGGTGAACATCGGCGATGCGGACCAGGAGTTTACCGGCGACGCCCAGGCCCAGATCATCCAGATTCTGTGCAACTGGGATGACGCGAACTGGCCCGGAGGCAAGCGAAACAAGCGGGAAATCGTCTTTCTGGATTTGGATCCGAAGTCGTTCGATGTCAGTTCGGTCTCGGACATGAAAGACGCCTTGATCGCCAACGGCTACCGCGATCCCTGGGAAAATCCCTATGGCATTCTGCTGGATTTGAATCTGGATGACCGGATTGTCGGGCTGTACGGCGGCACGGCGGACAATCCGATCCGGGCGAAGGTGGGGGTCTATTCGCTGGGCGAAAAGGGCGAAGCCGATGCCGACAATCCCCGGTACAAGACGTGGTAGTGGGATAGGAGTCAGGATTCAGGAGTCAGGATTCAGAATGAAAACCGAAATGGGAACTCACGAAGGAAGGTCTGTCCTGCAAAAAGCGGGGTTTGTCCCGTCGAAGGCGGGATTTACGTTGATTGAAATCCTGACGGTGATTGCGATCATCTCGATTCTGGCGGCGATTCTGATTCCCGTGGCGGGGAATGCGAGCAAAACGGCGAAGAAGCGGCGGGCCATGCTGGAAATGAACGCCATCAAGGTGGCGGTGATGGAGTTTCAACGCGATCACAAGTACATGCCGTGGGGGGATCCAGACAACAAGAATCAAGCCCGGGTGGGGAATGATGAATGGGTAGACAATGATCAGGAACTGGAAAACGTGATGCGCTGGCTGACGGGGGAAAACCCCATGAAGAAAGCGTACCTGAGCATACCGGAAAAGTCGCAGGATGAGAGCAACCCTCTGATTTTTGTGGATCCGTGGAAGCAATATTACCGGATTGGCCTGGATTTGAACCTGGACGGGGCGATGTTGCCGAATGATCCGGACAGCTTGTTTGGC
>JAHDSS010000264.1 GCA_018432565.1 Kiritimatiellia bacterium | reverse complement strand
GCCGAGTCGGCCACCTGGAAGAAGCCGCCGGAGACGGACCCGGCATGAAGCTGGGCGTGAACATTGACCATGTCGCCACGCTGCGGCAGGCGCGGGGCGTGGACTATCCGTCGCCGCTGAAGGCGGCGGCGCTGTGCGAACGGGGGGGGGCCGACGGCATCACGATCCATCTGCGAGAGGACCGCCGGCACATCCAGGATGCCGATCTGCATGCGCTGCGCCGGGCCCTGACCGTGCCGTTGAATCTCGAAATGGCCAATGCACCGGAAATCGTGGAGATTGCCCTGGCCGAAAAGCCCGATGAAGTATGCCTGGTGCCGGAAAAGCGCCAGGAGCTGACCACCGAAGGCGGGCTGGACGCCGCCGGGCAGTTCGATGCGCTGAAACCCGCGGTGGCGCGCTTGAGGGATGCCGGGATCGTTGTCAGCCTGTTCATCGAGCCGGCCCGCGAGCAGCTGGAGGCGGCGGTGGCGCTGGGGGTGCCGGTGGTGGAACTGCATACCGGGAAATACTGCAATCTGCCGGACGACCGGCGGCCGGCCGAGCTGGAGCGGCTGGCGGAAGCCGCCCGTCACGGGCACGGGCTGGGCCTGCGGATCAATGCGGGCCACGGGTTGAATTACGACAACCTGCCGGCCTTTCTGCGGGCGGTGCCCCATCTGGACACCCTGAACATCGGACACAGCATCGTGGCCCGCGCCGTTCTGACGGGGATGGAACGGGCCGTGCGCGACATGAAGGCGATGTTATTGCCATGAACTTTGTTCCGGCGTCGGGCTTGCGCGAGTCAGAAGCGGCGGCCATCGCCGATCATCCGGGGCTGGGGCTGGAGATGATGACGCGTGCCGGGAAGGGGCTGGCCGGTCTGCTTGCCCGGTGGCTGCGGCAGCTGGAGCCGCCTCATCCCGCCGTTCGTTTTCTGGCCGGGCCGGGCAACAACGGCGGCGACGCCTTTGCGGCGGCGGCGGTGCTGGATGCGATGGGCATCGCCGCGGAGGTCTGGCTGGCGGTGCCGGCGGACAAGCTGCGGGGAGATGCCCGGGCGGCCTTCGACCGGCTGGCGGCGCGAAATGTTCCGGTGCGCGAAATTGCGGAGGGGCAGTGGGAGGGTGCCGGGCAGGATGCCCCCGATCCGGCGATTCTGGTGGATGCCCTGCTGGGGACGGGGGCGAAGGGCGAACCGCGGGGCACGATCCGGCAGGCCGTGGAGTACCTCGGCCGAATGACGGACCGCTGCCTGATCGTGGCGGCGGACATTCCCACGGGGATGGATGCCGAGACCGGCGAAACCGCCGCCTGCCATGTGCGGGCGGATTTCACCGTGACGATGGAATGTCCCAAGGCGGGGATGGCGGCGCCGGAGGCGATCGAGTCCCTGGGATCGCTCTGGTGCGTGCCGGTGGGGTTGCCTGCGGAGGCCATCGCCGCCGTACCGGATGCGCGACCCGATCTCCAGTGGATTTCATACGGGGATGTGCGCCGGGCATTTCCGCGCCGTGCCCGGGCCAGCCACAAGGGCACCTACGGCACGGCGGGATTGATCGGGGGATCGGCGGCCTATCCCGGCGCGATCGCCCTGGCCGTCGAGGGGGCCATTCGTTCCGGGGCCGGCCTTGTGCGCGTCATGACCTCGTCCGAAGCCGCGGGGGGGGTGCTGGCACGGGTGCCGGAGGCGATTGTTGCCGGCGGCTTGTCGGCGGATGTGGATTTCGGAGGTCTGGAAGCGATTCTGGCTGGGCCCGGGCTGGGGCGCGATCCGGAAACCCGGCGGCTGGTGGCGCGGCTGCTGCGGGAGGCGGCGTGTCCGCTGGTGCTGGATGCGGATGCCATCGCGGTGCTGGCGGGAAAGCCCGAGGCCATCCAGGGCAGTGCGTCGCCGGTCATCCTGACGCCACATCCGGGCGAACTGGCGCTGCTGCTGGGCACGGATACCGCCGCGATCCAGCGAGACCGCCAGGCCGCCGCGCGGGAAGCGGCGGATCGCACGGGCGCCATCGTGGTGCTGAAGGGGGCGGGGACGCTGGTGGCCCGGGCCGGAGAGCCGGCATGGCTGAATCTGACGGGGAATCCGGGCATGGCCTGCGGGGGCAGCGGCGACGTGTTGGCGGGGCTGCTGGCCGGGGGGCTGGCGCAGGGAGCGGATCCTTTCCAGGCGGCCTGCGCCGCCGTTTGGCTGCACGGAACGGCCGGCGACATCGCGGCCCTGCGCCAGACGCAGGCGGCCATGAAGGCGGGGGATCTCTCGGAGTGCCTGCCGGAAGCGTTCCGGATGAGCCGGATCAGCGGTTGATTCCGCCGGGCAAACCGGGCTCCGCCGCGGTTTGCAACCGGCGGCGGAACGGGGGAGGTCAGAAGCCCAGGCGGACGGCGGCCCCGAGAAACACGGTATCGGTATCAATCTCGTCCATGGCGTCATCGAAGTCGTATTTGCTGTTGAACCGGTAACACGCGGAAATGTCGAGATAGAGGCTGGGCAGGACTTCCAGGTCGAGGCCGGCCTTGAAGGCGAAGAAGGGATCGTCGGCGAAATCGCCGTCCTGATGGATGATGCCGATGCCGGCGGCGGCATAGATGGCGCTGCCGGCGACCAGATAGGCGGCCGGGGCGATGGCGTCCTCGCCGAACAGATCCGGCAGAAATTCGACATCGGCCTGAAGCCCGATCAGGGTGGGGCGCCACTGGTAGGTCACGAGATAGCTGAGCCCGTCGTCGTTCAGGTCGTCCACATCAATGTCATCCACGGCGACCCAGTAGTTGGCGCCTGCGCCGATCCGGTGGGAGCGGCCGGCGGCCTGGGCGGCGGGGAGAAACGAGAGAGCCAGCAGCGTGATGAGAATCCATTTGTTCATGGTCGTCTCCGGGGTTATGGGGGCATGCCATCAGATTGATTTCCATCCTGACAGGCGAGGTCCGGAATGGCAAGACCGGCGGAAAGAGCAACCCGCTTCCCGTGCGGTTGCAAGGAACTGCGCGGGACAGGAGCCCCGCGCTACGAGGGGCAACGTTGCAAGGATCTGCGCGGGACGGGAGCCCCGCGCTACGAGGG
>JAHDSS010000178.1 GCA_018432565.1 Kiritimatiellia bacterium | reverse complement strand
TCTCAGAAAAACGAATCCCCTTGGGATTGTTTTGCATGGCCGCCAGTACATCCTCCAATGAGGGCATGACATGACAGTACCATTAACAGTATCATTGTCAAGGCGGGTCTGCGATGCAAGTCAAACGGGCGCTAATCGGTCGCCGCTGAAAAACCCTGTTTTGGCCGGCAAGGGCATCAGGCCGCTTTCGGAAGCGGCGTTGGAACAAATCGGAACGCGTTGAGTAACAGGCGCAAAAGAAGGGCGAGGCCCTTCATCAACTTCCTGAAGTTGTAGGCCGCCGCGGCCAGGATGGCATTGACCTTATCGCCGTCCGAGCCCTTGAGCCGATTGCGATTGCCTCGGCAATCGGATTTGACGTGTCCGATGACCGGCTCAATCGCACTGCGACGCTTCCACCATTTTCGCAAGGGCCCGGGCAGGCGTTTTCGGAACCGATTGACGACTTGAATATCGCATGGTCCTTCGTATCCCGATTTCCGATAGCCCAAGTCGCAGCAGGCCATTTCCGGTATGGCGCCCATGAGGCGCTCGGCCTGCTCCAACGATCCCTGCAAGGTGTGTCCATCGTAGGGATTTCCCGGAAACGCCTTCGCTCCCACGATCCAGTTGCCCTTCGATGTGCTGACCAAGCCAACCTTCACGCCAAACTCGTATGGTTTGTGAACTTTACCCTTGGCAATGCACTCCACCTCCGGCGCATGAACGGAATAGACCTTGCGCTTGTCGTGCCGTTGCTGGGTGCGGATGCGCTCAATCCGGTCCAGCAGCACTTGATATTCTTGCCGCACCTCATTCGGGGCCTTGCCTTGAAAGTCCCTCAGCACGCGGCCCAGCCGTGTCCGCAGGAACTTCGTTTCCCGTTTCGCCCGCTTAAACTGCCTGGCCTTGGCATACCCACCGAGTTTCAACATGCTTTTCTTGGCCACGCGCACATACGTTTGCCGCAGGCCAATGCCGTGGCGCTTGGCCAACCGAACCAGCACCTCCAATGAACGGTGATACAAACGCGCGTCCGTGGGAAAGCGGATTTCCTTTTCCTGCACGGTGGTGTCCACATTGACTCGCTTCAGATCCTTTGGCCGGATCATTTTTGTCTTCAAGCCGGTCCTCAGCGTTTCCGCCAGCATCTGCTCGGCCCCGGCTTCGCCAATTCGCTTGCGCCAGTTCGTCAGGCTGGAGGGATCAATGGGCGGGCGGTGCTCGAAAAACACGGCCCCCGTGAAATACTGCCAATAGGGATTCTCCACCCAGAACTCCACCACGTCTGCATCGCTCAGATCGTAGGCATACTTGAGGTACATCAGCCCGATCACCAGCCGGACGTCTGCCGATGGTCGGCCTTGTTCATCCGCAAACACAGGAGCCAAGGCTTCTTCGAACTGATTCCAGTCCACTTGGTCAGCCAATCGAACCATTGGATGGGCCGGATCGACGAGGTCTCTCAAAAACACCTTGAACAAATCGCCTTGGTGGGGATCAGAGGTCTTATTGCGTGTCATCATTTTGCAAGGTTCTCCGCATTCCTGTCGGGAATTCTTGCAATATAATGGCATGATCCTGATATATAGTCAACTCTATTGCAATAGGATATGACTATTTCAGCGGCGACTAACGAAGGAGGTTGGGGGCGCCGGTTTCGGCTGGATCGGCGAGGGGGCTGCTGACGGCGGGGTCGGCGAGTTCGGCGGGGGAGAATTGATCCAGCTGCCACGCGGAGAAGCCGGCGAGGCGGTTGTCCACGCGG
>JAHDSS010000319.1 GCA_018432565.1 Kiritimatiellia bacterium | reverse complement strand
GGCGGTACTGGCGCAGGCGGAACATGGCTTCGGCCCACTTGAGATAGCGTTCATAGCGGTAGGGGGCCAGTTCCTCGGAGCGGGTGTAGCACTCGTGGGCGGTTTTCCAGTCGCCGAGGAGGGTGTAGAGGACGGCGAGTTCCTCCCAGAGCAGGGGGTTGCGCGGGTTGCGCTGGATGGCGTCCTGGAGAAGCGTCACGGCGCGCTGTTGCTCTTCCAGGCGGCGCAGGACCTCCATCAGCCACTCCAGGGTCCAGGTGTAGGGGTGGTTGGGGCGCTGGCTGTGTTTTTGCCACTGGAGGGCGGCGTGTCGGTTGATGCCGTCGAGCAGGTGAAGGGTTTCCGCCAGGGCGATGGCGGCGTCGGAGTTCCAGGGATCGCGCTGCAGGGCGTAGTCGAGGAAGGGGCGGGCGTCGGCGGGGCGGTTCATGACGAGGAGTTCGCGGCCGATGGCGACGGCGGCGTGGATGTCGCCGTAGCCGCAGGAGCCGGGGGCCTCGCAGAGAAGCGCGAGGCTGTCGCGGGCGTCCCGGCCCAGGCAGGTTCGTACCAGGGCGAGCAGGGCGCGGGTGTCGAAGCGGTGGGGCCAGCGGGCGTAGGCGGTCTCGGCGGCGGCCTGCGCGCGTTCCGGATCGCCGGACTGGAGCAGGTGCCAGGCGGCGCGCATGGCCAGCCAGGCATCGCGGGGACGGCTGGCGAGGCGACGGGCGAAGACGGCGCGGGTGTTGTCGGGGGAAAAGGCGGCGGCGCGTTCCTTCCAGTGCCGGAGTTCGTCGTTGAGCCGCGCCAGGGTTTCGGGGTTGGTCAGCTGCCGCCGGAAGGGGGCGCGCAGCTGCTGGCGGATCAGGGTTTCGGTCTGGGCGGCGCGGCCCCAGGGATGATAGAGCATGTCGTCGGCCAATTCGGCGGGGGCCGGGAGGCGTGCGGCGGGCTGGGCGGGGATGGCGCGCATGAACTCCAGCCGGTGGATCAGGGCGGAGGCCAGCAGGTGGCTGCCTTCGAAAGAGAAATGGATGTGGTCGAGGAAGAGTTCGCGGCCGGGGATGCCCTGGGGGGAGCGGATGGCGAAGAGGGCTTCGGCATCGAGCAGGGAGGCCGAGCGGTCGGCGGCGCATTCGCGGATGAGGGCGTTGAGGCGGGAATCGGCGCGCAGGCGAAGGGCGTCGGCGTCGCGGGCGCGGGAGAAGAGGGCGGCGGCCTCGGCGGTGCGGTGGTCGTTCAGGGCCAGGCGGGCGGCGCGGAACAGGGCCTCGGCGTGGGAGGGGTTTCGTTCGATGGCGCGGGCATAGAGGCGGGTGGCCTCGTAGCGGTTGGTGGCGGCTTCGGCTTCGACGGCGGCGCGCAGGGACTCGCGCACCTCCTGGGCGGTGACTTCGTTGGCCAGGAACGAGGTGGAGAACGGGGCGCAGTCGCGGAGATTGACCGGGACGGTGCAGACGATGACGGCGGGGGAGGTTTCCTCCGCGGCGGTGAGAATGGCGGCGAGGTTCTTGCGGAACGATCGTTCGACGGTTTTGAGATGGGGATCGCGGGGGGCCAGGCGTCCGCGGAGGGTGATGGGCTCCTGGCTGCGCCAGGCCTCCAGGTCCACGCGGGCGGGGAAGAGGCGGTGGAAGGCGTCGGCGAGGAACTGGGAGAGGCGGGTGCGGGAGAACAGGACCATGAGGCGGGCGATGCGGGAACTGGAGTGGAGGCGACCCAGGCCGGTGGCGGGGCCGTAGGGACCGGCGACTTCGTCGTTGCCGGTCAGCACGACGACGGCATCGGGCCGGAGGCGGGTCAGGTCGCGGGCGACCTCGCGCAGCACATGGGAGTTGGCGCCGTCGTAGCCCAGGGGGAGGACTTCGATGGCCTGGCCGGGATAGCGGCGCTGGAGCATGAGTTCGAGCTGGCGGGGCAGGCCGAAGGCGGGTTCGGGCATGCCCATGGCGGCGGAACCGCCCAGCAGGCAGATCCGGATGGTGTCGTCGGGGGGGGATTGGAGGGCGACGACGGGCAGGGGGGCGGGGGCGAGACGGCCGGGATAAAACCGGTAGGTGAAAAAGGGGTTTTCGGTCCAGGCCGGTTGACCGTCGGCGGTGCCGGCGACGAGAAAGCGAGGGGAGCGTCCGGGGAAGAGCAGGGGGGAGACCAGTTCGAGCAGGAGGGCGGCGGCGGCGAGGAGCAGCAGCGCGAGACCCAGCCGCTTGAACTGGCGAAGCAGAAAAGCCGCCCAGGGCGGCAGCTCGATCGGGTTGGCGGAACGGCTCATGCGATGGAAAAAACTATGGCAGGGCGGGACCGGTCTGTAAAGAACGGGCGCCGCCGCCGATCGGGCGGCAAAAAGATGGAGCCAAAGATCGGATTCGAACCGATGACCGTCGCATTACGAATGCGATGCTCTGCCAGCTGAGCTACTTTGGCACCCACGTGACGCGCACTATGCCAGAGGGCCGGCGGCCAAGTCAAGCGGGCGGCGCGGATTCGCGGCAAGCGCCGGCTTGCGGGGGCGGGGGGTGGAAATCAGAGCGCAAACGGTTGCCAGTAAAATCCAATTAAAATTCAGTTAAAACTGCGGTATCCCCATTGACAGGCCGGGGGGGGTATTGAACGATGGACCGTTGGAATAGACCGAACGGGCACGGGACATGCCGATGACATCCATGGCGGAATCGCGTTACAAAGAATGCAGGCATTGCGGGAACCGGGTTCATCCGCGGACCCGTCAATGTCCGTTTTGCGGGGAAGTGATCGGGGCGGGCTGGTTTTCTCTGGTGGGCACGGCGATGCTGGTGCTGGTGGTGCTGGGGCTGCTGACCTATGCCGCCTGCAACCGCACGCCGTCGCCGTCGCCCGGCCGCGCGACGGCGGCTTCGATCCTGCTGCCGGAATAGGGCGGTCTTCCGGGCAGGGAGGGGGACGGGAAGAAAAATGCCGGCCAAACCGAATGAGGCGTTGACGGCGCCGGGGCGGTTCCCTACCCTTGGCACGTACCCAACGGGAACGTTCTGATTCGAGAGGAGAGATCGGCATGAGCACGACAGTCGGCGATTTGTTGCGTGTCAAGGGGAGTGCGGTGGAGACCACCACGGCAGAGCAGACGGTTCTGGAAGCGATCCGCCGCATGAACGAGAAGCACATCGGCTGCCTGGCGGTGGTGACCAAGAGCGGGAAGCTGTCGGGGATTGTCTCGGAGCGCGACTGCCTGTGGAAGATCGTGGCGGCGGGTCTGTCGCCGAAAACCCATTCGGTCAAGGATGCGATGACGCCGTTGCGGCAGATGCAGACCGTGACGCCGGCGCACACGGTGGAGGAATGCATGGCGCTGATTTCCGGCCGCCGGCACCGGCATCTGCCGGTGCTCGAGGACGGCAAGCTGGTGGGCATGGTATCCATCGGCGACGTGGTGAAGACCCTGCTGGACGCGCAGCAGGCGACGATTGACAGTCTCGAGAAGTACATCACCGGGACGTTCTGATGCGCACGGGGGGGAAAGCGGCGGCGGCGGCCGCCCGAACGACCATTCGCTCGGTCATCGCCCGTTACGGGGATGACGCGACGCGGCTGATGGACATCCTGATCGACATCCAGGACGCGCTGGGGTGCCTGTCGCGCGGGACGGTGGCGGAGATTGCCAAGGGCCTGGGGATTCCGCAGGTGGATGTCGAGCAGACGGTGTCGTTCTATCACTTCTTCGCGCGGGAGCCGCGGGGGACATACGCCGTGTACCTCAACGACAGCGTGGTGGCGGACTTTTGCGGCCGGGCGGCGGTGGCGGCGGCGTTCGAAGAGGCGGCGGGCTGCCCGTTCGGGGAGGTATCCGCCGACGGCATGGTGGGGCTGTTCCACACGGCGTGCATCGGCATGAGCGACCAGGAGCCGGCGGCGCTGATCAACGGGCAGGTGTTTCCGCGGCTGACGCCGGAGCGGGCGCGGGAGCTGGTGGCGGGAATGCGCGCGGGCCGGAGCGTCGAGGAGCTGAAAGGGACGGCGTACGGCGATGGGCAGAACGCGCATCCGCGGGTCCGTGCGCTGGTGTGCAACCACATCCGCCGCCGCGGGCCGACCGTGTTTGCGGACTATTCGCCGGGGGCGGCGCTGGCGAAGGTGACGCGGATGAGCTCGGGGGAAGTGATTGCGGCGGTCAAGTCCGCGAGCGTGCGCGGGCGGGGGGGGGCCGGATTCCCGACCGGCATGAAATGGGAGTTCGCGCGGCGCGCGCCGGGCGACATCAAGTACATTTTCTGCAACGCGGACGAGGGCGAGCCGGGGACGTTCAAGGACCGCGTCATTCTGACGGAGCGCCCGCAGATGGTGTTCGAGGGCATGGCGATCGCGGCCTACGCCGTGGGCGCGCGCCAGGGCATTTTGTATGTGCGAAACGAATACCGCTATCTGCGCGACTATCTCGAGCACGTGCTGGCGGATCTGCGCGCGAAGGGCCTGCTGGGCGAGGCGATCGGCGGGGTGGCGGGGTTCCGCTTCGACATCAGCATCCAGTTCGGCGCGGGGGCCTACGTCTGCGGGGAGGAGTCGGCGCTGATCGAGTCGGCGGAGGGCAAGCGGGGCGAGCCGCGCGACCGCCCTCCGTTCCCGGTGGAGAAGGGCTATCTGCAGCGGCCGACGGTGGTCAACAACGTCGAGACGCTGTGTTCGGCGGTGCAGGTGATGCTGAAGGGGCCGGAGTGGTACAACCGGCTGGGCACCGAGCAGTCCAAGGGAACCAAGGTGCTGTGCGTGTCGGGCGACTGCGACCGGCCGGGCATCTACGAGGTGGAGTGGGGCTTTTCGGTCAACGACATTCTGGCCATGGCCGGCGCGGACAACGTGCAGGCGGTGCAGGTGGGCGGGCCGTCCGGCGCGTGCATCGGCCCGGAGGAATTCGGCCGGGTGCTGGCCTACGAGGACCTGGCGACCGGCGGCTCGTTCATCATTGTGGGCAACCACCGCGATCTGCTGAAGGACGTGGTGCTGAATTTCGCGCGGTTTTTCCGGGAGGAATCGTGCGGGTCGTGCGTGCCGTGCCGGGCGCTGACGGGCATGGCGCAGGTCGTGCTGGAGCGGATCATTGCGGGCACGGGCACGGCGGAGGACGTGGAACGCCTGCAATCCTGGCAGGCGATCATGCGATACAACCGCTGCGGACTGGGCCAGACGGCGCTGAATCCGATCACCAGCACGATCAAACACTTCCGCGGGCTGTACGATGCGCGGCTGTCAACGGGCGATCCGCGCTTCGTGCCGTCGTTCGACCTGGCGGCGGCGGTGAGGGACTACGAAGCGGCGGCGGGCGCCGGGAAGGAGTAGGGGAGGCCATGGCCAGTTTTGTCCGGTTCACGCTCGACGGCAGGGAATGCCTGGCGGAGGAAGGCGCCCAGCTGGTGGCGGCGGCGAAGGAGTGCGGGGTGTTCATCCCGACGCTGTGCAACTGCCCGGGCATTCCGCCCAAGGGGGCGTGCCGGATCTGCACGGTGCTGGTCAACGGCATGCCCCACACGGCCTGCACCACGCGGGTGGTGGAGGACATGGCGGTGGTGACCCGCACCCCCGAGCTGGAGGCCTTCCGCAAATCCGTCGTGGAGATTCTGTTCGCGGAAGGCAACCACCTGTGCCCTTCGTGCGAGCGCAGCGGCAACTGCGAACTGCAGGCGCTGGCCTACCGCTACCGCGTCACCGTGCCGCATTTTCCGTACCTGTTTCCGAAACGCGACGTGGAGGCCTGGCACCCGAAGCTGGTCAAGGATCACAACCGGTGCATCCAGTGCAAGCGCTGCATCCGGGGCATCCGCAACGACAAGGGGCAGGCGATCTTCGCGTTCGGCAAGCGGGGCGACAAGGTGGTGATCAATATTGACCCCGAGACATCGAAGGACATCAGCGACGAGCTGGCGCAGCAGGCGATGGACATCTGTCCGGTCGGGGCGATTCTCCGGAAGGGCAAGGGGTTCGACACGCCGATCGGCCGGCGGACCTACGACCGCGCGCCCATCGGCAGCGAGGCGGCGCCATGAGCCCGAAAAGCGCGAAGGCGAAGAAGATCGTGGCGACGACCTCCCTGGCGGGGTGCTTCGGCTGCCACATGTCGCTGCTGGACATTGACGAGCGGCTGTTCGACCTGATCGAGCTGGTGGAGTTCCACAAATCGCCGATTGACGACATCAAGACGTTCACGAAGGAGTGCGACATCGGCCTGGTGGAGGGCGGGTGCTGCAACGACGAGAACGTGCATGTGCTGACGGAGTTCCGCAAGCACTGCCGGGTTCTGGTGGCGGTCGGCGAGTGCGCGATCATGGGGGGGCTGCCGGCGATGCGCAACACCATCCCGCTGAAGGAATGCCTCGACGAAGCCTATCTGGGGGGGGCGACGGTGGCGGACTGCAATCCCGGGCGGGTGATTCCCTGCGACCCGGACATTCCGAAGATTCTCAACCGCGTCTATCCGTGCCACGAGGTGGTGAAGATGGATTATTTCCTTCCGGGCTGCCCGCCGAGCGCCGATCTGATCTGGGACGCGCTGGTGGCGCTGGTGTCCGGGAAGGAACTCGCCCTGGAATACCGGACCTTCAAATTCGATTGAGAGAGCCCATGACCCGCAAAATCGTCATTGATCCCGTCACGCGCGTGGAAGGGCACGGCAGAGTCACGATCCAACTGGATGACGAAGGAAACGTGTCGCAGAGCCGGCTGCACATCGTGGAGTTCCGGGGGTTCGAGCGGTTCGTGCAGGGGCGTCCGTACTGGGAGGCGCCGGTGCTGGTGCAGCGCCTGTGCGGCATCTGCCCGGTCAGCCACCACCTGGCCGCGGCCAAGGCGATGGATGTGGTGGT
>JAHDSS010000553.1 GCA_018432565.1 Kiritimatiellia bacterium | reverse complement strand
GCATCCAGACCATCCCCGCCAACCTCGTCGCCGGACCCGCCGGCTTCACGCCGCGCGAACTCTTCGAACTCACCGACGAAGCCGAACGCGCCGTCCCGCAGGTCAAGTTCTGAGGAACGGTTCTTCACGAATTGCTTGATCCGGATTCCATTCTGAATCCCGAATTCTGACTCCTGAATACTCTCCTATGAGCGCTCTGATGTGGGAAGCGGTGGCCGCCAACAAGCGGCGGTCGGCCTGGCTGATTTTCATCCTGGCCCTGCTGCTGGCGGGCATGGGCGGCGCCCTCGGACTCCTCTTCGGCGGCGCGCCCGAAACCGCCGCCTACGGCGTGTTCATCGGCCTCGCGGTCTGGGGCGTCCTGCTGCTGATCAATATGATGGGCGGCGAATCCGTGCTGCTGGCCTCCGCCAGCGCGCGCGAAGTCTCGCATGAGGACGCCCCGCAGCTCTACAACATCGTCGAGGAAATGCGCCTCGCCGCCGCGCTGCCCGCCATGCCCCGGGTGTTCATCATCGAGACGCCCGTGCCCAACGCCTTCGCCGTCGGCCTCAAGCCTGAACGCGCCTGCGTCGCCGTCACCCGCGGCCTGCTCGAACGCCTGAACCGCGACGAACTGCAAGGCGTGATCGCCCACGAAATCGGGCACATCTCCAACCGCGACACGCTGTTCATGACGCTGGCCGGCGTCACGCTCGGCGCCATTGTCCTGCTGGCCGATTTCGGCATCCGCACCTGGCTCTGGGGCGGCGGCCGCCGGCGTTCCTCCGACAGCCGCAACGGCGGCGCCGCCATGGCCGTCATGATGGCCATCGCCCTGGTGCTCGCCATCCTCGCCCCGATCCTGGCGCGCCTGCTCTACTTCGCCTGTTCGCGCCAGCGCGAATACTTGGCCGACGCCTCGGCGGCGCAGTTCACCCGCTATCCCGCCGGGCTCGCCAACGCCCTGCGCAAAATCGCCATGCAGCAGGACCCCAAGCAGATCCCCGTCAACCGCGTCGTCGCCCCCATGTATGCCGTCAATCCCCTCGCCGCTGCCGGCTCCGCCTCCCTATTCGGCACCCACCCGCCCACTGAAGAGCGCATCCGCCGCCTGATGGAGATGCAGGGCGCCGCCCCCGAATCCCCCCCGACCGGCTGATCGGCTGCCGACCGGCGCGGGACAACCGGGATCGGGCACAACCCCAACCCGGCGGGGCGCCGGCGGGGCGCCCGGCCAGACCCCCGTATTCTTTTTTCGTAACAACTCAAGTAGCCTCCCCGCTGTAGCCGGGGGCGCCGACCCCGGCTTCCGAGCCAACAGCCGCCGCGCCCACCGTGCCCGGCTACAACCAAACCGCAGCCGCTGTAGCCGGGGGCGCCGACCCCGGCTTCCGAGCCAACAGCCGCCGGGCCCATCGTGCCCGGCTACAACCAAGCCGCAGCCGCTGTAGCCGGGGGCGCCGACCTCGTTGTTCTACACATCTATGAGCCATGAGTGGCTTCGGGGCCAAAAGACCTCCAGCACAGTGCGAAGTCGTAGGTTCGTTGCAAGCCGATCCAAATGGTCTGGGGACCAGGCGGGCTGTTTTTGC
>JAHDSS010000444.1 GCA_018432565.1 Kiritimatiellia bacterium | reverse complement strand
CCGAGGTCGTTGCCCGGCTGGAAGAAGATGTCTTCCCCATCCACGTCATTGCCGACGTCCCCAACAAGCCCCCGGCCAAAGACCTCCTCGCCCCCTTCGCCGTCCAGGGCTACCCGACGTACCTGCTCTATCCCGCGCGGTGAGGCACAGAACCACGCCCGGCTAGTTGCGCTGTTTTTCCTTTAGAAACTCGGCGTCAAGCTGATCCTGGCTGCGACCCGCGGCCAGTTTGGCTTGAAGTAAATCCTCTGCGGACAGCACGCGGCATGGCATGCCGTTTTCCAGGGGTATCTCCACGGCGGCGGATTCCGCGCCATCGAAGGATGCGATCCCCGGAACCGCCAGATGGAACTGCACCACACCATACCGCGTTTGAAACGTCTGGACAAAATTCTCTCCGCGCGGCCCCATGGCCACCACGGGCTCCTCGATCCACTCGCCGACAGCCGCGTTCAAGCGCCGGAAATTTTCATCGTCGCGAGCCGGGATCAGCAAATCCCAATCCATGCTGAACCGCGGCATTCCATGCAGGCGGACCGCTTGGCCGCCAATCACCACGTAGCGGACACCCGCGGCGTTCAACCGGGCGATGAACTCTTCCATTTGACCCCTCCCTGCCTGGCGATTCCCAGCAAATAGCGGCGCTTCCATTCGTTCATTTCCGCATATGAAGAAAACCGCTGCGGTGAAAACTTTGGCAGGTTTTCCGGAACCGGACAAGGCGGAGGACGGAACCCGGGGCGCGCCGCCTCGGCCGCCCAAAACCGGATCTTGGCCTTGGGATCATCCACCGCTTTCATGCCGTTCAGATTACCCCGGCCACCCACGCGTTGCAATCCTGAACCGGCCATCTCGAGGCGGTTCCAGCCGATCCTGCCGCTTGCCTTTCATCTCTTCGCTCCCCCTTGGCGGGTTACGGCTCCGCACCCCGCGCAGCGTTGCGGAACAGAAGAACGCCCTCGGCTTCCTCAACCAAAGGGAATCGATCCGGCTGGCTCCGGAGGCGGTCAATCGCCGCCTGCAGGGCTTCCGGACTCAGCGGCCAGGCATCGCCTGCGTTGTCCAGCAGGATGTACTCGCAATCCGTATGCGCGATGTGGCGGTTGGGCTCTTCCGGGAACAGATACGGACGGTGCGTCCGGGCCAGATGCGGGATGAAGCCGCTTTCCGCGCTGACCGTTGCCCCTTCCGGGATCAACCGCATGATCCGGTGCCGCTCGCGCACCCGGGGGCCGTCGAAATCAAACGGATAATGCGTGCCGAAGGTCCCGGCCGCCGCCAGCAGAAGCAGGCCGGTGCCCGCCGCGCCCAGCCAGGCGCGGGCATCCGGCCGCAGGTGGATTCGATTGGCCAGGCTCTTCAGGCGGGCCATGCCGATCACCATGCCCCAGGCTGCGAACGGCAGCATGGGCGCCGCGTAATACAACTGAAGGCCCGCCTGCGCCTCCAGGCTTGAACTGGCATTCAACACCACGCCCGGCAAGGCCGGCAGCAGCGCTTCGAATCCGGCCAGCGACAGCCAGCCGAATCCCCCCAGCAAGTCGCGGACACCGGGTGAACCCAGAAGCGAGAGTCCATAGGCGGGACGCCGCAGCAGGGTCCAGGCCACCTCGCCATAGCCGTTGCCCAGATGGCTCCAGCGCGCCTCCACAAACGGGGAGATGTCCCCCTGGCCGGCCAGCGGAATGATGAATTTCCACGCCGCGCCCCCCCACGCCACCGATACCGCGCAGGTGGCCAGCCCCAGACCGCGCCGGCCGCGGAGGAAGACATAGGCCCCCAGTCCCGCGGTGTAGAGCGGCACGTCTTCCTTGCAGGACAGCGCCAGCAGCAGAAAAATCCAGTAGCCCATTCCCCCCCGGCGCCACTGCCAGATGCATCCCAGCAGGAAGACCGCCCCGAGCACTTCGGTGTGGAAATCGTACAGGATGGCCGATGCCATCTGCCGGTGGTTCAGCATCAACCCGGCGACGGCCAGGCCGGTCAGCGGCGACAGCCCGTGCTGACGGACGATGCGGTACAGGACGCCCAGTCCGGCCGCTACCGCCAGCGCTTCGCCGAACATCAGCGTCAGCGGTGTGTCGGCCAGCCCATAGAGCGGGCAGAACAGCAGCAGGATCGGCGAAAAATGGTCCGAGAAAAAGTTCCGTCCGAGCTGGTCCGCGAACAGAAAGCGGCCGTGGAGAGTGTTGCGGACCGCCGTGTCGTACAGCGCCAGATCGTAGGCATCCGTCTGGAACGTCCAGTGATCCATCGCCTTGATCCGCGCCAGAAAGACAAAGGCCCCCAGGGCCAGAACCCACGGCACCCAGCGGTCGCGCCGCTCCAGCCAGTCGTTGGCGGCCTGCACCTGCGCCGCCGGGCCCAATCCCCGTTTGCGCCACACAACCAGCGAAGCCAGCACCAGCCCCAGCAACGCCGGCCGGCCGGGATGAGTCAGTTGAATGTGCCACCCCGAGACGGTAAACGCCACGCCGCCCCACACGATCACGAGCAACACCGACGCCGCGCAGAACAGCGCGGCCAGCCCCGCCAGTCCCTGGAGGCAAGCCGCCCCCCTGCCCGCTGTTCCGGAATCCAATTCGCTCCGTGCGGTCATGCCTGGAAATTCAGGGTTCCGCATCCAGCAGCTTGGCGATTTCTTCGGGACCGGGAAGCTGGCCTTTCAATTCCTTGGGCAAGCGTCTGACGATCTGATAGGTCGCCACGCCGATGGGTTTTCGACCGTCCTGCAAGGCGTATTCCACAATGGTGCGGTTCTTCTCCTTGCACAGGATGATGCCAATAGACGGATTTTCGTCGGGCTCCCTCACGTGGCAATCGAGGGCCGTCAGATAGAACTGCATCTTGCCGACAAACTCAGGCTGGAATTCACCAATCTTCAGTTCCACCGCCACCAGACACTTCAACCGCCGGTGGTACAGCAGCAGATCGATGAAGTATTCCTTGTCCTCGACCTCCAGCCGGAACTGGCTGCCGACGAACGCGAACAAGCCGCCCATGGCGCGCAGGAAATCCTCGATGCGGGCGATCAGCGCCCGCTCCAGTTCGCGCTCGGAGTGTTCGGCGCCCAATTCGAGAAAATCAAAGGTGTCCTCGTCCTTTACCGCCAGCTTGGCCTGCGCCCGCAGCTCCGGCGTCAAGGTCCGGTCGAAATTGGTTTGGCCCAGCAGGGTCTTTTCGTAGCTCTGGTTCTCGATCTGGTGGATCAACACGTTCTTGGACCAGCCGAACTTCCGCGTCATCCGCAAATAGAACTCGCGCTCCAACGGGTCGGAACAGCGCTCCAGTATGATCAGATTGTGGCTCCAGCTGATTTCTCGCACCAGCGGTGCGAGTTTTTCGGAACCGGCATATGTCTCGAAAAACGCTTTCATTCGCCATAGGTTGGAAGCGGAAAACCCGCCAATGCCCGGAAATTCGCGCTGCAAATCCGCCGCCAATTGCTGAACGATCGCCTTACCCCAGCCGGCATTCGCCTGCCGTTCCACGATCAACCGCCCGATGTCCCAATACAAGCCGACCAGTTCCCGGTTGACCGCCTTGAGGGCCTGGTATTGGGCGGCTCGGACGCGCTCTTTGACCGCAACCAGCAAGGCGCCGTAATCCGCCGGAACGGGCTGGTACTTTTTCGGCATGGCTCTATTTTTCCGCGCCGTAGGCCTGTACGATCTTCTCGATCAGCCTGGTCGTGGACAGCCCCTCCACCATCGGCGCCAGGACGACTTTCCCCCCGCGTGCCTCGACGATGTCGCGGCCGCTGACATAGTGCGCCCAGTCCTCGGCCTTCACCAGCACGTCGGGCTGCAGTTCCCCGATCAGCTCCTTCGGCTCATCCTCGTCGAACCACGTCACGTAATCCACGCATTCGAGCGCCGCCATCATCCGCGCGCGGTTCTGCTCGTCCACGATCGGCCGCAACGGCCCCTTGTGGCGCCTCACGCTGGCATCGGTGTTCAGCCCCACGACCAGGACGTCGCCCTGCTGACGGGCGAACTGCAGATAGCCGGCATGGCCCGCATGCATCAGGTCGAAGCAGCCGTTGGTAAACACCACTTTCTTTCCGGCGGCCCGCAGCCGGCGGCATTCCTCCGCCAGGGCGTCCCGGGTCCATATTTTTTTCTCGGCT
>JAHDSS010000506.1 GCA_018432565.1 Kiritimatiellia bacterium | reverse complement strand
TGAACTCATGAAAATGGAGAGGGGGATAAGCAGGAAAACAGGAAACGCAGGAAAACAAGACAGGCTAAGAGCAATCCCGGAAATGAATTAGGTCGAAAAACGTGCACAAAAAAGACGAAGTGGCCAGATAGTAGTACGAATGGAAAGCGGAGAGCGAGGGGCGGGGAGGTCAGGGGCCAGGAGACAGGGGACGGAGGACGGGGGACAGAGGACAGAGGACAGAGGGCAGGGGACGGGGGACAGAGGACAGAGGACGGAGGACAGAGGACGGGGGACAGAGGGCAGAGGACGGAGGACGGAGGACAGAGGGCAGAGGACGGAGGACAGAGGACGGAGGACAGAGGACGGGGGACAGAGGACAGAGGACGGGGGACAGAGGACAGAGGACGGAGGACAGAGGACGGAGGACGGAGGACAGAGGACGGAGGACGGAGGACGGAGGGCAGAGGACAGGGGACAGAGGTCAGAGGAACAGCCGATGAACAGCCGGGCTGCGGATTTTACGGATTGTACGGATATCGGAGCGCTGATGTCTGAAACGGTTTGAAAAAGCGAAAGGGAAGCGAATGAACATGCGGCAAGGATGGATGATTGGGGTGGTGACGGCGGGGCTGCTGGCGGGGGGGACGTCGGCGCAGGAGGAGGCGTCGGAGGTGTTTTCGCTGGGGGAGGTGCTGGTGGTGGGGACGGAGGATCCGGCGGGGGAAGGGACGGCGGCGCAGGTGACGGGGGAGCAGGCGGACCGCCGGTTCCGGCGCAGCGTGGGGGAGGCGGCGGCGCTGGCGCCGGGCGTGACGCTGGCGCGGGTGGGGGGGCGCAACGAGGCGATGGCGTACGTGCGCGGATACGACACGCGGCAGGTGCCGCTGTTCATTGACGGCATTCCGGTTTATGTGCCTTATGACGGCAACGTGGACATGGGGCGGCTGGACACGTTCGGGATGTCCGGGCTGTCCATTGCCAAGGGGTTCAGTCCGGTGGTGTACGGGCCGAACACGCTGGGCGGGGCGATCAACGTGGTGAGCCGCCGGCCGTCGCAACCGGAGGAGCTGGAGACGCGGGCGGGGGTATTCAGCGGGGAGGGCCTGGAGGGGGCGGTGCGGGGCGGGCTGCTGCGGAAGAACGGCTATGCGCAGGCGGGGGTGTCGTGGCGGGAGCGCGACCATTTCCGGGTGTCGGATGATTTCCGGGGGGTGGAGACGGAAGACGGGGGGAGGCGGGAGAACTCGGACAGCCGGGACGTGCAGATTCACGCGAAGGCGGGGTGGACGCCGGGCGGGGGCGAGGACGAGCTGGCGGCGGGGTTCATGCGGCAGGACAGCGAGAAGGGGGTGCCGGCCTACGCGGGCACGGACCCGGGCACGGTGCCGCGCTACTGGCGGTACACGGAGTGGGTGAAGAACAGCGTGTATGCCGTGGGGCACAAGCGGCTCGGGCAGACGGGATACGTGAAGCCGCGGCTCTACTACGACACCTATGAAAACACGCTGAAGGCGTATGACGACGACACGTACACGACGCAGACGAAGCGGTCGTCATGGACGAGCATCTACGACGATTATTCGTTCGGGGGGTCGGTGGAGGGCGGCGTCGTGGCGGCGGAGCGGCACGATCTGCGGGCGGCGGCGCACTACAAGCAGGACGTGCATCGCGAGCACAACGCGGGCAGCCCGGAGGCGACGTTCAAGGACGAGACCTGGGCGCTGGGGGCGGAAGACCGGGTGGCGCTGACGGAGCGGCTGTCGCTGTCGGCGGGGCTGTCGGTGGAGGGGCGTCGGAGCCTGGAGGCGGACGATCCGGCGACGGGCGAGGCGTTTGCCGACAACGACAACACGGCGGTGAATCCGCAGGCGGGGCTGTTCTACGCGGTGACGGGCGGGGTGTGGCGGGTGACGGCGGCGCGCAAGACGCGGTTTCCGACGCTGAAGGACCGCTATTCGTACCGGCTGGGAACGGCGCTGCCGAATCCGGGGCTGGACCCGGAGCAGGCGCTGCATTTCGAGGCGGGCTACGAGGGGCGGCTGGCGGAGGCGCTGTCGGGGCGGGCGAGCGTGTTCTACAGCCGGCTGGACGACACGATCCAGCAGGTGGACGACGTGGCGCAGGACGAGGACGGCGCGTGGCTGTACCAGCTGCGGAACGTGGGCGAATCGGAAAATGCCGGCGTGGAGCTGGGGGCGGTCTGGACGCCGGCGGAGGAATTCGCCGCGGGGGTGGACTATCTGTATCTGCACCGGGAGAACATCGAGAATCCGGAAATCCGGCTGACGGACGTGCCCGAGCACAGCCTGAAGATGCACGTGGACTGGCAGGTGGTTTCGCGGGTCATGCTGACGCCGTCGGTGGAATACAATTCCTCGCGCTATACGACGACGGGGGGGACGAAGGTGGACGGCTTCTGGCTGTGCCACGTGGATGCGCAGGTGGAGCTGCCGCACGGATTCGGGCTGTACGCAGGGATTCACAACCTCTTTGATGAAAACTACGAACTGGGCGAAGGGTATCCGGAGGAAGGACGGAGCTTCTATCTGGGGGCGGAGTACCGGTTCTAGGCAGGAGACGGAGGACAGAGGACGGAGGACGGAGGACATCCGCCTACGCCAAGGCTCCGGCGGACAAGGAGTACGGAGGAAACAGCCCAACAGCCAACTACGAATTGCACGAATTACACGAATAAAGGATCGGGCAGGTAGGGCGAACCCTCCGGGGGAGCCGGGATCGGACAGCCAAACAGCCGACCACGGATACACACAGCGCGGCGGAGCCGCAATCCAAGAAGCAGGGCCACAAAAAACACGAGAAGCCACAAAAAGGGGAGCCTTAAATGGAAAT
>JAHDSS010000161.1 GCA_018432565.1 Kiritimatiellia bacterium | reverse complement strand
GCCGGCGACGGGGAAGGTGTAGGGCGGATTGTCCAGCTTGGGCGATTCCATCAGGTGCAGGGCGCGCAGCTCCGCGCCGACGGCGGCGAGCTTGCGGAATTGCGCGGCGTCGGCCGGATACGGCACGCGGGGGAAATCGATTTTGAGGAATTCCTTGTATTTCTCGCGGTAGGAGGGCGTGTGCAGGACCGCATAGATGTAGTCCAGCAGGTCCAGCGGCGAAAATGTGCCGTCTTCGCCCGTCGGCTCCGGCACGAAGCGCAGGCCGAGGCCGGACGCGATCTTTTCGACCAGCACAGGATCCAGGTTCGGCGTTCGCGAAGAACCGTCGTCGGCGTAGAGGTAGAGGGGGAAGCAAGACGGAATCCCGCGATTGCTATAATGAATACGATTATCCGGGATCGCATCAACAACTTGTACGTGAGACCAATTATCTGTAGCCGCTTGACGAGGGGCAAGGAAGGCTATGTTTTTCCCATTGATAAGATGCTGCATAACCTCGCCTCGGGGCATGCAATGAAAGCCTTTTGAATTGCCGGTGTAGTAGGTATGCCGGACATCGAAAGGCCGATAGGTGACGGGAACAAACCTGGAGTTGTCGAACGCCCCGTTGACCAAGCTCTTTTCAAGGTCGGCCCGGGCGAGGGCGACCTGCCAATCGCGAACATCCTTGCCAAGGGCAAAGCGGGTGCGCGCTGTTTCATCATTCAATTGCATGAATTCGTCGAGAGTGTTACGGACGGCTTCTTTGGTGAAGTGGATCGTGAATTCATCACGCGCGGTGACAATGCCGGCGGAATTGACGGGGAACAACTCGGCGACGTTAACCCCGTTTTCGTACTCCGCCATAAGCCCGTAATTCTTCGGCACAAAGAAGTAATCAGGTGCTGTCGGGGCGAGCAGTTGATAGGGTGCCGACTGAAGGCCGGAGTCATCTAGGGTTGCGTATTTCAACTCGCGCAATCCAAACAGCTCGTGATGATGGACGCGGGCAAGTTCGCTTTGCGGCTTGTTGCCGGTTTTGACGAAAAGGTTGATGCTGACACCCTGCGTGATGTCGAAAACATTCTCGTCCTTGGAGCCGTCGGGGCAGACCTCTTTCTTTTTGGAATTTCCATGGAGGTCTAGGACATAGATGTCGTCAAAGGCTTCCATGAGTTTCCAGCGCATGCCGCGGAAGGTGGGGGCATCGAGGAAGCCGTGGGGGTTGATGAAGGCGAGGATGCCGGAGCCGTTTTTCTCGATGTAATGCTGGCCGGTGCGGATGAACTTGACGTAATCGTCATTGAGCCATTTGGAGTTTCTCTCCTGTAGCTTCACCTTGCCGCCGGGCTCTTTTTTGTAGTCCCCCATGAGATTGAGAATCCACTTGCCCTTGTTGGTGCTTTCGCCGAGGTAGGGCGGATTTCCGATAACGACCATGACGGGGGAATCGCGTTTGACGCGGTTGGCTTCGCGGGCCTCGCGGGAGAGCCAGGAGGCGAAGAGGGTGCCGGTGGCGGGGTCGGCGTCTTCGAGGGAGTTGGCGAGGAAGACATTGAAGCGGCGGGAGAGGTGCTGGGCGTCGTAGCCGGACTGGCGGAGGAGGAGTTCGAGTTTGAGGTGGCAGATGGCGTAGGAGGCCATGAGGATTTCGAAGCCGTTGAGGCGGGGGACGAGGTCGTTTTCGACATAGGCGGGCCAGAGGCCTTCCTGGCCGTCGAAGGATTGACGGATGTGGCGGACGACTTCGGCGAGGAAGGTGCCGGTGCCGGTGGCGGGGTCGAGGATCTGGACCTTGTGGAAGGAGCGCTCGACGAGTTTGTCCTTTCCGCTTTTTCCCGCGGCGCCCTCGGCGGGGACGGCTTTGGAGATTTTGGCGGTATCGGCGAGACCGGCGGGGAGGCCGAAGGCGGTTTTGAGGAGGTGGTCCACGGCGCGGACGATGAAGCGGACGACGGGGGCGGGGGTATAATAGACGCCGCAGCCCTTGCGGAGGGCGGGGTCGTAGGCGGCGAGGAAGGTCTCGTAGAAGTGCATGAAGGGGTCTTCCTGCGCGGTGGCCTTGCCGAAATCGGCGAGGATTTCCTTGAGGTCCACGGTGCGGAAGATGTCCACGAGGTCATCCACGACCCAGGCGACGCGGTCGTCGAGGTCGGCGGCGGCGATGACGACGAAGAGGTTACGCAGAAACGGATTGGATTTGGGGACGAGGGCGGCGGCTTCCTGGCGGGAGAAATCGTCGAGGGTGGGGTCGTGAAGGCGGGCGGCGAACATGCCGTAGGCGAGGGTCTGGGCGTAGATGTCGGCGAAGGTGTCTTGGTCGAGATCGTGGAGGAGAATCTGCTTGAAGGCGGCGAGCTGCTCCTGGAGGGGGTTGTCGGGGGAGGGATCCTTGGCGAGCACCTGGCGGAAGATGTCGCGCATGAGGCGGGCTTTCTTGGCCATGCGCTCGGCGAGAACGGAGGCGGAGCGGATCTGCACGCCTTTCCACCCGGCGAAGTCGGCAAGCAGGCGCAGGAAGGCGTCATGATCGGCGGGCCGGGAGACAAGGCGGTCGCCGTGGAGGTCGGCGAGGCGGGCGATGGCGACGGGCTTGCCGGAGCGGTAGAAGCGGAATTCGAGGTAGTCGGTCAGGATGAGGTTGTCGAGGGCGGGGAGATAGCGGGCCATCTGGGCGGATTTTTCCTCGCGGTCCAAGTCCTTGCCGAGGTCCTTGGCTTCGATGTAGCCGACGAAGAGGTCGCGGCGGAGGAGGGCGAGGTCAGGGGCGCCGCATTCGATGCGGGCGGGTTCGTTGACGAGGGTGAGGCCGGGGCAGAGAGCCTTGAAGAGGTTCTGGAGGTGGCCGCGGTAGGAGTGTTCGGTAGCGTTGCCGGCGCGGTGGAGTTTGCGGACTTCGGAGAGATAAGCCGTCAGGGCGGAGCTGTGGCCTTCCTTCATGATGTCGGTTGTATCACGGCGGGGCCGGGTCGGCAAGGAGGAGACAGGGGGCAGAAGATGGAGGACGGAGGACGGAAGGCAGAGGACAGAGGACAGAGGTCAGGAGGCAGGAGACAGGGGGCAGGGGACAGGGAACGGAAGACGGAAGACGGAGGACGGAGGACGGAAGACGGAGGGCAGGGGACAGGGGGGAGGGGACGAAAGACGGAAGACGGAGGACGGAGGACGGAGGGCAGGGGGCAGGGGGCAGGGGAGGCGAGGTCCGAGATCCAGGGGGGACAGGGGGCAGCCGAAACAACAACCAACAACCGTTTGCTACTGCATCAACAGGAGGCTGAGGGCCATGACGGCCATGCCGCCGATCAGGCCGAGGAGGCTGTCGTGGCCCTTGCCGTAGGCGCGGCTGGTGGGGAGCAGTTCGTCGACGCTGATGTAGACCATGATGCCGGCGACGAGGCCGAAGAGGATGCCCATGACCTGGGGGGGGAAGACGCCGTTGCCGCCGCCGACGAAGAGCCTCAAGGCGAAGTAGGCGAGCAGGGCGCCGACGGGTTCGGCGAGGCCGCTGAGGAAGGAGTAGAGGAAGGCCTTGCGGCGGTTGCCGGTGGCGTAGAAGATGGGCACGGAGACGCTGATGCCCTCGGGGATGTTGTGAAGCGCGACGGCAATGGCGATGGCGATGCCGAGGGAAGGATCCTGGAGGGCGGCGAGGAAGGTGGCGAGGCCTTCGGGGAAGTTGTGGATGCCGATGGCCAGCGCGGTGAACAGCCCCATGCGCATGAGCTTGTGGTGGTGGTGGGCGTGGTCGTGGACGCTGATTTCGCCGTTCTTGGGGCGGGTTTCGTCCTGATGCTCGAAGTCGGGAATGGGGGCGTTGGGGTCGTGCAGGGGGCGGGTTTCGGATTCGGCGTGGGTTTCGTGGGGGTTTTCCGCCGCGGGGATGAGATTGTCGATCAGCCCGATCAGCAGCATGCCGCCGAAGAAGGCGGCGGCGTTGATCCAGTTGCCGGCGGCCTCGCCGTAGCGCTGGGCGAGGGCGTCGCCGCCCTTGACGAGGATTTCAACGAACGAGACATAGAGCATGACGCCGGCGGAGAAGCCGGTGGCGATGGAGAGAAAGCGGAAATTGGTGCGCTTGGCGGTGAAGGCGATGACGCTGCCGATGCCGGTGGCCATGCCGGCAAACAGCGTCAGGCCCAGGGCGACGAGGACGGGGTTCATGGCTCAGCCGAACTGTCCGGTGCGCAGAAGAACCAGCGTGCAGGCATGGACGGTTTCGATGCCGGCGGCGGAAAGGGTTTCCTCCAGTTCCGGGTTTTCGGTGCCGGGATTGAAGATGACGCGCCGGGGGCGGACGGCCAGGATCGCGTCGGCCATGCCGGTGGAATGGGAGGGGGAAACGTACATCGTCACGGTGTCCACGGGGTCGGGAATGTCGGCCAGGGCCTTGAACACGCGGTGGCCGCTGATTTCCGGGACGGCGGGGTGGACGGGGAATACGGCATGGCCTTTTTCCGCCAGCAGACGGACAGCCTGGTTCGAGTAGCGCTCGGGCTTGATGCTGGCTCCCAAAATGGCGACGTTCATGGACACTCTCCTCATTTGCCAGTCTTACCGTTTGGCGGGGCGGGGTCAAGCGAACAGGAGGGGGCCGCGCCAACCGGCAACGGCCTGCTTGCAACGGGCGGGGGGCGGCGGCTATACTGCCGGCATGAACACAGGTTGTGGCGACCGGGTGGTAGTGGTGGGGGCGGGCATCGGAGGGATGGCGGCGGCGGCGCGGCTGGCGAAGGACGGCTTCCGGGTGACGGTGGTCGAGCGCAACGACCAGGCCGGCGGCCGGGCGCGCATATGGCAGACCGGAGGCTACACATTTGACATGGGGCCGTCGTGGTACCTGATGCCGGAGGTGTTCGAGCGGTTTTTCGCGCACTTCGGCAAAACCACGGCCGACTACTACGAGTTGAAGCCGCTGGATCCGTCGTACCGCGTCTTTGCCGGCCCGGGAGAGCATCACGACATTCCGCCGGACCGGGCCGGGGTGCGGGCGCTGTTCGACCGGCTGGAGCCGGAGGGGGGCCGGAAACTGGAAGCCTATCTGGCGGATGCGGCCTACAAATACAAGGTGGCGGTGGGGGAGTTCCTGTACCGCGACTACCGCACGGTGCTGGATTTCCTGAACTGGCGGATGATGACCGAGGGGCTCAAGCTGAACGTGCTGGGCAAACTGGATGCCGCGGTGCGGAAGCAGTTCGGCGACCGCCGGGCGCGGCAGATCCTGGAATATGCCATGGTGTTTCTGGGAACGTCGCCGAACGACGCGCCGGCGATGTATTCGCTGATGTCGCACGTGGATTTGACGCAGGGGGTGTTTTATCCCATGGGCGGTCTGTCGGCCGTGGCGCAGGGGATGCGGCGGCTGGCGGAGGAACAGGGCGTGGAATTCCGGTTTTCGACCGAGGCGGAGAAGATCGTGACGGCGAACGGGCGCGCCATCTGCGTCCAGGTGCGCGGGGCGGACGGCGGGCGGGCGTCGCTGCCCTGCGACGCGGTGCTGGCGAACGCCGACTACGCCCACGTGGAGACGGACCTGCTGGATCCGGCCGATTGCACGTATCCGCGGCGCTACTGGGAGAAGCGCGTGGTGGCGCCGAGCATGTTCCTGCTGTATCTGGGCACGACGAAGCGCCTGGAGCGGCTGGCGCATCACAACCTGTATTTCCAGCCGGACTGGAACACGCATTTTGATGCGATCTTCAAGCGGCCGGCGTGGCCGGAGGCTCCGTGCTTCTATGTGTCGTGCATCAGCAAAACCGATCCGGGCATGGCGCCGCCGGGGCGCGAGAATGTGTTCGTGCTGGTGCCGGTGGCGGCAGGGCTGGAGGATTCCGACGACGTGCGGGACGCCTACGCCCGGAAGGTCATTCGCCACGTGGAACAGGTCACGGGCGAGGAGATCGCGCCGCACATCGAGGTGCAGCGGATCTTCAGCCACCGGGATTTCGCGGGGGACTATCACGCGTGGAAAGGGACGGCGCTGGGGATTTCGCACACGCTGAGGCAGACGGCGGTGTTTCGTCCGTCCCTGCGCAGCCGCAAGGTGCGCAATCTGCACTATGCGGGGCAGTACACGCATCCGGGCATCGGGGTGCCCATGGTGCTGATCGCGGCGGAAGTGGCGGCGGAGAACCTGCGCGGGGACCTGGGTGGAAAAGAATGACATGAGCGGCCGTTCCCAGGCGCAGGTGTTCAAGGCCGGCAGCACGACCTATTTCCACTCGAGCCTGTTCTTCGCGCCGGCCATGCGCGACGAGGTGTTTGCGCTCTACGGGTTCGTGCGCACGGCGGACAACTTCGTGGATGCGGTGCCCCAGCAGGCGGAGGCCTTCGCCCGTTTTGCGGCGCGCTACCGGGCCGCCCGGGACGGCACGCCGGCCGGG
>JAHDSS010000574.1 GCA_018432565.1 Kiritimatiellia bacterium | reverse complement strand
TCGGCAAGTTCATCGTGGTCGCCCTGATCCTGGCGTCCATCGTCGCCTGGTGCATCATGCTCGCCAAGCATCTCGAGCTGCTGCGCGTGGAACGCGCCGACCACGGCTTCCATCGCGCCTTCGACCGACAGGAGAACCCGCTGGAAATCTACGTGCGCGGGCCGGCCCATCCCGACAGCCCCATGGCGCGCGTCTACGACAAGGCCTGCCTCGCCCTCAAGCGCGAGTTCGAAACCCAGGCCCACAAGCAGCACCGCGCCCTCGACCGCATCGATCTCTCGCAGGAAAAGCTCTCCGCCCTCCAGATCGACGCCATCCGCAAAGTGGCCGAATGCGAAGCCGCCAACCAGATCCTGCTCATCGAAGACCAGATGTCCTGGCTGGGCACCGTCTATACCACCGCGCCCATGATGGGCCTCTTCGGCACCGTCTGGGGCGTCATGGCCGCCTTCCACGGCATGGGCCAGCACGGCACCCCCAACATCGCCGCCGTCGCCCCCGGCATCTCCAGCGCCATGCTCACCACCGTCGTCGGCCTCCTCGTCGCCATCCCCTCCGCCATCGGCTGCAACAAGCTCAACGAGAAAATCCGCTTCCTCGGCATCCAGATGGAAAACTTCCCCGAGGAATTCGCCACCAAGCTGCAGCAGGCCTTCCTCTACGAGTAACCGCCCATGGCCCGCCGCACCCCCCTCAGCCGCAACCGCCAGATCAGCGAGATCAACATGACCCCGCTGCTCGACCTGACTTTCCTGCTGCTCATCACCTTCATCATCACCGTCCCCCTCATCGAACAGGGCATCCAGATCCGCCTGCCCAAGGGCAAGTCCAGCGCCATGGAACAGCCCAACACCTGCTCCATCACCCTCGACGACCAGGGCGGCCTCTTCCTCGACAACGTCCCCGTCGCCGAAGAGGTGCTGTCCGCCGAGCTCCAGGCCAAGGTCGCCGCGGATCCCGACGTCACCATCCTCGTCCGCGCCGACGAACGCCTCGCCTACGGCAAGGTCGTCGCCCTCCTGCGCATCCTGCACGATGCCCGCATCTCCCGCATGGCCCTCGTCACCGCCCCCGAACCATGAACAAGCGCCGGCTCCAGCGCCAAAGCCTGAAGGTCAGCCTGGGGCTTCACGGCGTCGCCCTTGTCCTGATGCTGACGATTCCGTGGATTCTCAAAGGCTGCCGCGCCCGCCGCCCCCCCGAGCAGCTGATGTTTGTCGAGTTCACCGTCTCCGTGCCCCCTCCCGCCGACCCCGACCCCGCGCCGCCTTCCCCCGAACCGCCCAGGCCCGAGCCCCCGAAGCCCGACGACGACATTGTCATCCCCGAGAAGAAACCCGATCCCCCCAAGCCCAAGCCGCCCAAGCCCGAAATCGTCAAAGGCCAGCGCATCACCCGCCGGGGCCCTCCGCCCAAGGACAAGCCCCTGTCCCAGGCCGAAATCGACCGACTCATCAAGCAAGGCGCCGTCATCAGCAACACCACCACCATTCCGCCCCCCGGCCAGATCGAAATGGGCGCCTACTTCAACCACGTCAAGGAGCGCATGTACGCCGCCTGGCAGCAGCCCTCCGGACTCGGCAATCTCCCCGGCCTCTCCGCCGAAGTGGCCATCACCGTCGAACCCGGCGGCAACATCACCGACCGCCGCCTGTCCCGCCCCTCCGGCAACGCCCTCATGGACGATTCCGTCATGAAAGCCGTGCAGGCTGTCGCCGCCCTCCGCCCCATGCCCGCCGGACAGCGCGACCGCAAAGTCATCACCATCCTCTTCGAACTCACCGACTGAGCCTCTCCCGGAAACCGGACCGGCCAACCTGTCAGGACGTCATCTACAACAGACACCGCCCGGCCCTGGAGAAAAACCGGGACGGCGGCGTCCCGGTTTTCCGCCGCACGGCCCGGCATGAATCTTGCGGCTAGAACTGGACGGTCGGGGCGGTTTCGGCGCCCTGGGCGGCCTCGAACGGCGTACGGGGCTGGAAACCGGAGATCCGCGCCACCAGGGCAGTAGGCATGCGCCGGATGGTGGTATTGTAGCCCTGGACGGCGCTGTTGTAGCGCTGGCGTTCGACATTGATCCGGTTTTCGGTGCCGGCCAGTTCATCCTGCAGGGAAATGAAGTTCTGGTTGGCCTTCAGGTCGGGATAGTTTTCCACCACGACCATCAGGCGACCCAGCGCGCCTTCCAGCATGGAGGCCACGCCGGCCTTCTGCTCCGTGGTCTGGGCCTCGCCCCACTGGCTGCGCAGGCGGGTCACTTCCTCGAGGATCCCTTTTTCATGCTCGGCATAGCCCTTGACGGTATTGACCAGGTTGGGAATCAGGTCGAAGCGGCGCTGCAGCACCGACTCCACGTTGGCCCAGGCTTTGTTGCATTCTTCATCCTGCGTCACGATGCCGTTGTACATGCCCATCCAGGTCAGCAGGACCACGAGCAGCACCACCACGCCGGCGACCGCGGCCAGCAAACAACCTTTGTTCATGATTCGCTCCTTTTCCGCACTTGTT
>JAHDSS010000530.1 GCA_018432565.1 Kiritimatiellia bacterium | reverse complement strand
TGACCTGCGAAAACCTCTGCCCCTGCCGCGACAACGTGGAGCGCGGCATCATCTGTTCGCATGTCATCGCGCTGGGCCTGGCGCTGCTGGCGCGGAAGACCGATCCCGACCGCGAGCGCAAGCTGCGGGAGGAAGAACGACGGGCGCGGCATCTGCGGCAGATGGAGGAAAAAGCCTTTTTCAAGCGGGCGCCGCCGGAGACGCCCGGCGCACTGAACGCGGGGGTGCTGGTGGGCCTGCCGCGGGGCTGGCGCGAGGCCGCCGCCTCGGGCCGGGTGCCGCTGCGGGTGTTTCTGGAGCATCACGGGGAACGGCATCCTCTCAGCGAAACGCCCGCGGATGCGGTCCTGGGGCTGACGCCGCGCAACGACGCGCTGCTGTTCGTGCTCGAGGAGATTGCCGGCGGCGAGGTGCCCGATGCCCTGGACGTGGACATGGCGGATTTCATCAATCTGCTGGAACTGCATCGGGGGCTGTCCGTGTGGGAGGAAGGCGGCCGGGAACTGCCGGTCAACGCGGCGAAGGTCTCGACCGTCATGCGCGTGGATCTCGATCACGAAAACGGGGAGCTGCTGCTGGTGGCCGATACGGCGCTGCCGTTCATGCGCGGGGCCGAGTTTCCCACCTACCTGGTGCACGGCCAGGCCGGCTGGGTGTTCGGAGGCGGGCATTTCTGGCCGCTGGACAACCTGCTGCCGCTGCCCCTGCGGGAGATTTATCTTCGCCAGGTGGTCATTGCGCGCCATGACGTGCCGCGCTTTCTGCGCGAGGAACTGCCCCGGCTGGCCGCGCTGGTACGCGTCGAGGCGGAGGTGGAGCCCGATGTGTTCCGCTTCGATCCCGAGACGCCCCGGTTCCGGCTGGATGTGCGCGGCAGCCCCGCCAGCCTGGCCATGCGCCTGCTGGCGGTGTACGGCGACATCGAGGTGCCGGCGGCCCGGGCCTCGGCCCGCGGCGCCTTCGCGCACCCCGACCCGGAGGACATCCTGCGCTATACCGTCCGGGACACGGACGCCGAACGGCGGGCGCTGGAGCTGCTGGCCCGGTTCGGCGTGCAGGGACGGACCGGGTCGGATCTGGGGCACATCGTCGGCACGCGCGACGTGCTCAATTTTCTGGGGCGCGCCGTGCCGTTCCTGCGCCGCCGGGGGTGGCGTCTGGAGTGGGGCGGTCGCATCCGCGAGCAAATGGAGTCCGCGGCCTACGCCACCCCGGTGGTGCGCATTGATCCCGAAAACGGCGGCGGCCAGGGCTGGTTCGAGGTTTGCTTCGACTATGACGACGGCGAAGGCGGCAGCCTGACGGCCGCCGAGATCCAGCGCGCCCTTCGCAAGGGCGAGGCCTTTCTGGAACGCGGCGGCAAAACCATCCTGCTGGACGCCGAGGCGGTGCTGGCGCTGCAAAGCGTGTTCCGCGACTGCGCCTCGGGGGAGGGGAGCCGTCCGGGCAGCTTCCGCCTCGCTCCGGTCTATGCGGCCTATGCCGCCAGCGCCCTGCAGGATCTGGATGGCGTGGATGTCGAGGCGCCGCCGTCCTGGATTCAGTCCGCCGCCCGCCACAACCGGATCGAGGCTATGACAGCTGAATCTCTCGATCCCGCGTTGAACCACCTGCTGCGGCCCTATCAAAAAGACGGTGTCCAGTGGCTTCGCTTTCTGCAGCGCAACCGCTTCGGCGGGATCCTGGCGGATGAGATGGGCCTGGGCAAGACCCTGCAGGCCCTGGTCTGGCTGTCCATGGCGGTCGCCGGCCAGGAGTCCGGCCGCCGCAAGCCTTCGCTCATTGTGTGCCCGACCAGCCTGGTCGAAAACTGGGCGGCCGAAGCGGCGCGCTTCACCCCGTGGCTGCGCCTCGGCGCCATGACCGGCGCCGACCGCCACGAGCGCTGGAAGGATCTGAACCGGTTCGACGTGCTGGTGACCTCCTACGCCCTGCTGCGGCGCGACATTGACCTCTACGCCCCGCTCGATTTCCTGTCGGTGATTCTCGACGAAGCCCAGCACATCAAGAACCACTCCACCCGCAACGCGCAGTCTGCCAAGCGCCTCCGAGCCGATCACCGCCTGGTGCTGACGGGCACACCCATCGAAAACGGCGCGGCCGACCTGTGGAGCATCATGGACTTCCTGATGCCGGGCTATCTGGGCAGCCACGAAACGTTCCGGGGCAGCATCGAGCTGCCGATCACGCAGGGCGGCCCGGAAGGCGAACTGGCCCAATGGAAGCTGCGGCGCAAGCTGCGCCCGTTTCTGCTGCGCCGTCTCAAAAAGGACGTGGCGAAGGAACTGCCTCCCAAGATCGAGCGCATCGCCGCCTGTCCGCTCAGCGCCGACCAGCAGAAGGTGTACGCGGCCCTGATCGAGAACTCGCGCCGGAAGATCGCCGGTCTCGTGGCCGAGCAGGGATTCGCCCGCTCCAAGTTCGAAATCCTCAACACGCTGCTGCGGCTGCGCCAGGTCTGCTGCCATCTCGATCTGCTGAAACTCGACGGACTGCAGGCCAAGGAACCCTCGGCCAAGATGGACCTGTTCTTCGAACTGCTTGACGAAGCGATGGATGCCGGCCACCGGGTGCTGGTGTTCAGCCAGTTTGTGTCCATGCTGACGATTCTTCGCCGCGAAATCGACCGGCGGGGGCTGCGGCACTGCTACCTGGACGGGGCCACCCAGGAGCGATTGAAGATCGTGCAGGAATTCAACCGCGACGACTCCATCCCGGTGTTTCTGATCAGCCTGAAGGCGGGCGGCACGGGTCTGAACCTGACGGGGGCGGACATGGTGATCCACTACGACCCCTGGTGGAATCCGGCGGTGGAAAACCAGGCCACCGACCGCGCCTACCGCATCGGCCAGAAGCGCACGGTGTACAGCGTGAAACTGATCGCGCAGGATTCGATCGAGGAGCGGGTGCTGGCGCTTCAGCGCAAGAAACAGCATCTGTACAACGCCACGCTGGAGGACGGCGACACCGTCACGGATGTGCAGAACCTGACGTGGGACGACGTGCAGGAGCTGCTGGCGCTGTAGCCGGGGTCAGCGGATGCGCCGCATCATGACCAGGCCCAGCACGAAAAAGACTCCCGCCGGCAGCCAGCCCGCCACCGGGGGCGGCAGCACCCCGCGCTTGCCGTAGGCCAGGCAGACGCCCATCAGAATGTAGTAGCCGAAGAAGGTCAGCATCGCCAGCAGGATGCCCATGCCCATGCCCCGGCGGCCCGTGTGCATGCCGAACGGCACGCCCACCAGAATGACGATGATGCACAGCCAGGGCGCCGCCAGGCGGTAGTGGAAATCCACCATCAGCCGGTTGCGCGCCTCCCTGGAAATGCCCGGATGCGTCTCGATGAACCGCAGGATTTCCGCCGCCGAGCGCTCTTCGGAATCCTTGATTTCGTTGATGAAGTCCCGGGGCGTTTCCGACAGCATGGGCAATTCGAGGTTGGGCGTGCTTTCCACCCCGCCTCGAGGCGTGTTGTTGGTCGTGAAGTAGCGCGTTTCGGCGTTCTCGAACCACCAGTGTCCGTCCAGCCACCGGCCCCGGTCCGCATCCATCTGGAATTCGTCGGAGCCGTCCGGCCGCTGCTGCGTCAGGTGGACCCGGCGCATTTCGTAGGACATGGAGGGGCGCGGATCAAACGTGTCAATGCGCCAGATCCGCCGGCCCACCACGTTCTTGAACGCCAGGTTCACGGCCAGATAGGCCCGGGAGGCGTGGGCCGGACCCTGCTGGGACTCGAACTGGCGCGTCCAGTGGGTGGCCCAGGGATTGAAGCCCTCGTTGATCGCCAGCAGGATCAGCGCCGCGGCGGTGCCGGTCAGCACATACGGGGTGATCAGCTGGGTCAGGCTCAGCCCGCAGGCGCGCATGGCCGTCAGCTCCGAATTCTTGCCCAGCTGCCACATGGCGTACAGCAGGGCCAGCAGCAGCGAAATCGGCAGCAGATAGGGCATGTAGGTCGGCAACAGCACCGCGTAATAGAGCAGGATCTGCCCCAGAGGCGTGCCCGCCTCCAGGAAATCCACGAAGTGCTCGAACAGATCCACCAGAATGGCGATCAGGGAAAATCCCGCCATGACATACAGCCAGGGCCGACGGAGATGGCCAAGCAGATATCGGGTCAACAGCTTCATGGGAACCCTGCCGGACGGAAGCCGCCGGCCGTCGGCCTATGGCGGGGCAACGGGCCGCTCGCGGCCGGGACCGGGATCCACCCGCGTATCCACCCAGATGAACCCCTTGCCGCCGCACAGGGAACAGTTGGTTTTCTGGGGATCTTCGTTGTTGCAGCGCGGGCAGATGATCTTCTCGTAAAACTGATCCAGTTGCGTCCGCTGCTGGCGGCTTTCCCCCCGGGTGCCCAGATACCAGGCGAACAATCCGACAGCCAGAAACACGCCCACGATGCCCCATCGGTATTGCAGGGAGGGGTCCACCTTGCGGCGGCGCGGCGTTTGGGGTCTCGCGGCAGTCTCGGGCATGACGGTTCCTCCTTGTGGGCGACAGGATCGGTGTTTTGCGGTGGGAAAGTCAAGGCGTAAGGCGCTGGTTCACAGAAAAAAGAAACCAACGGGACCGCCCGGCGAATGGATGCCCGGCGTCATGGTTCCGGGCGGATGATCATTTTCCAGTCCTGGCCGTCGAACTCCTCGGAGGCCGACCAGATCTGGCCCAGGCGGTTGGTGCGCGAGAAATCGCCTCCCGCCCGGCACAGCAGATAGCGCTCTTCCGCGTCGTCCGCCCGGTAGCCTTTCAACTGGATGGCGTAAAAATTGTCGCCCGGCCGCGTCACGAGGGGAGGGATGTCAATGCGCCACAGATCCGCCGTCACGGCGCCTTCCTCCGGCTGCCCGCGGAATCCGTTGCCAGCGTCCAGTTCCACGTTGCGCACCCAGGCGCCCATGACCCAGTGGGCCATGGTGCCGTCCCACCAGCGCACAAACACCTGTTCGTCCATGTCCCCGGCGAAGTTGCGAGCCGTCAGCACATACAGCGTCACGGTGTCCGAAGCGGCCGCTTCTACGGCACCGTTGGCCAGGAAGCAATGTTCGCCGCCCGGCACGCGTTCCGTCAGGCGCGCCTCGCTTCCTGCCGAATGATATGCCCACTCCGTGCAGAAGTCGCCGGCGGCGGCCGCTTCCGCGGCAAGCAGTCCCGACAGTGTCAGAATCGCGGCGGCATGTTTCATGGTTCCATCTCCTATGCGAGGCGACTGTAGCGAACCCGGGGCGAGGAGGCAATGGCCTTTTCCGGAACGGGGGAGGGAGAGGGCGGCCATCAGGCGCCGGCGGGGAGCGCGGCGGGCCGGGCCACGTCGAAGTCGCAGATCAGCGGCAGGTGGTCGCTCAGGCGAATGCCCTTGGCGACCTCGAAATGGGTGACGCGGATTTCGGGGCTGTGCAGAATGAAGTCGAGCTGCCAGCGCGGCGAGCGGCTGGGGAAAGTAGGCGCATCCGACAGATTGGCGCTGGCCAGGCGCAGGGCCTGCATGAATTCGCGCAGTTCCACCTTGCCGGCGAAGGCGTTGAAGTCGCCGGCGATGAGATAGGGCTTGCGGGCGTTTTTCGCCAGGCGGGCCAGATCGGCCAGCTGGGCCTCGCGGCAGCGCCGGCCCAGCGCCAGATGCACGATGAAAATCACGACGTCTTCCAGTTCCAGTTCCATCACCAGGCGTTTGACCCCCTTGCGCAGGAAATGGGTGCGCTCGCGGATCACGGCATGGCCGGAAATGCAGGCATTGGCCTGCTTGCGCATGACCGGCAGGCGGCTCCACCAGGACAGATAGCTGTATTTGGAACGGCAGAACGGGCGCTTGCCCAGATGCCGCGCAATGGTGTCGGCCTGGCTGCGATGCCCTGCGCGGTACGATCCAGCGTCAATTTCAACCAGCCCCAGCACGTCGGCCCGCTGCTGGCGGAAAAAATCAATCAGCGAATCCAGGTTGCGGCCGGTTTTCCGGAAAAACCCGCCGAAGGGAAAGGGCAGATGAAACCGGAATCCGCTGCCGGTGGCATATCGCATGTTGTAAAGCATCAGGCGCATAATTGTTTCAAAACGATTAAGACCATACGCCTTTTTCCGGCCCATTTCAAGCGTTCCACCCGTCGCCGGCCGGCGACCGGCGGTTTCGTCATACGGAAAGAGCTTGGCGGCAAGGGGCAAGAGCGGGAAAATGCCGGCATGAAAAAACGCGTATTGGTGCTGGCGCCGCATCCCGACGACGAATCCATCACGGGGCTGCTGCCGTTGCGGTTGAAGGAAGAGTGCGCCTTCGACGTGTGGGTGGTCCCGTTCACGCTGGGCAGCCGTCCGGATCGCCGGGCGGAACGGCGGCAGGAACTGCGGGCGGCCTGCCGTGAACTGGGGTTCCGCCTGCGGTTGGCGGAGTCGCTGTCGAAAGGGACCGCCGGGGTCCGTGAACTGGCCGGAATCGTGAAGTCGCTGAACCCGGCCGTGCTGGTTCTGCCGCATGCCCGGGACGGACATCCCGCGCATCGCGCCGCCCATCGCACGGGCGTGGCGGCGCTGGACGCCCTGGGACAGCCCCGGGCCGTGGTGGAGACCGAATACTGGCATCCGCTGGAACGGCCCAACCTGATGGTGGCGACGGATGAATCCCAGCTGGCGCGGCTGTGCCGCGCCCTGGCCTGCCATCGCGGCGAAATCGCCCGCAGCGACTACGCCGCGCGCCTTCCGGCCTGGATGGTCGACAATGTCCGCCGCGGCACGGAATTGATCGGCGGCGCCGGCGCGACAGCCCCGGCGTTTGATTGCGCCACCCTGTACCGCGCCCGCCTGCGCGTTCCGGGCGCCTGGCGATCCCTGTTTCGCGGCGGACGGATCATCGAATCCTCCGACGATCTTGCCGCCCTGACCGGGTTTTTCGGCGGAACGGTCTGACTGGCGTTCCGGATTTTCCACGGTGTGGAAAACGACCTGCTGAATTTTCCACGCCATGGAAAAAATCCGGCCGGATTTTCCACGCTATGGAAAATACTTTTCCACGGTGTGGAAAACTCAGGGGAGGGCGTCGTAGAGGCTGTTGAGGGTCCGGCGGAAGACGTCGAGGGAGTAGCGGGTTTCCACGGCGCGCCGGGCGGCGGCGCCCAGGCGGGCGCGGGTGTCCGGCTTGCGGATGAGGGAGGTCATGGCGGCGGCGAAGGCGTCGGGATCCGGCGGGGCCAGGCAGGCGGTTTCGGCATCCAGCACCTGGGTATGGGTGGGCAGGTCGGTGGCGAGAACAGCCTTGCCGGAGGCCATGTAGGAATAGATTTTCATGGGGGTGTTGGTGCCGTGGATGCGGGGCGAGACGAGGATGTCGGCCTCGGCCATCAGGGCGGCCATGTCGGCAACGGGGCGGGGGCCGATGAGATGGATGGCATCGGCCGCGCCGAGTTTTCGGGCCAGGGCCTGGCAGCGGGCCACATGGGGGGGGGCGCCGCCGACAATGACCAGCTGCGCGCCGAGGTCGCGCGAAACGCGCGCGAAGGATTCGATGAGCAGGTCAATGCCCTGATAGGATTCCAGGTTGCCGATGTAGAGCAGGGCGGGGCCCCGGATGCCGAGGGCGTCGCGGAATCCGCGGGAGCCGCTGCCCGCATCCGCGGAGGTCAGCAGGGGGACATCCCGGAGAATGACAACGCGCTTGGCGCCGTCGGCGCGGGCCTGGTCGGCCAGGGAGTCGCATACGGCGGCGACGGCGGCGGCGCCGCGGACGGCCCGCCGTTCGCAGGCGCGCATCAGCGGCAGCAGGGCGCGGGCCGGCGGCAGCTTGTCGGCGATCTGCCGGGACATGGAGGAATCCATGTCATAGACGTAGGGCGTTCCGTGGCGGCGGGCGATGCGCATGGCCATGAAGACGGATTCCTCCACGGCGTGGACGAGGTCGTATTTTTTCCGGCGGGCCATGCGCAGGGCCATCCGGTGCATGGCGGCATCGGCCGCGAGTTTCTTGAGGGAAAAGCCGGGGCGGATGTTCCGGCAGGCGGGCGGGGGGGGGATGCGGAACAACCGCACGGCGCCGGGGCCCGGATAGGCGCGGTCTTCGCCTTCGTGATAGGTCAGGACATCCACCTGCTCGCCGCGTTCGGCCAGGACGCGCAACAGCAGGTCCACGGCGATGGGCGTGCCGCGTTCCTGATAGAACGGGTGGGGAGCCAGCAGCAGGATGTTCATGAGCGGACCCCGGCGGCCGTCCGGGGCCGCTAGTATTCCACGCGGCCCGCGCCGTTGGGAATGACCCAATGGACGGTCGGCGCATCCGTGATTTCGGCCACGACCCGGACATCGGCCC
Source organism: Kiritimatiellia bacterium (assembly GCA_018432565.1). GTDB lineage: Bacteria > Verrucomicrobiota > Kiritimatiellia > CAIQIC01 > Lenti-01 > JAAZFE01. Next base: position 3,389 of record JAHDSS010000530.1, on the reverse strand, counting down.
CGTATTCGCGGCCTTTCTTGGCAAAGCGGTAATGGCGGCGGCCGCCGTTGGCCACGCCGGTATAGGCGCTGCCGTCAAGGAAATCGCCGCCGGCGCTGGTGATATAGACGGCGGCCACGGGCCGGGACGTGTACTGCGGAGGCAGGATCACCACCAGCTTGCCGGTGTTCTCTCCCACGGGCTTCCAAATGAACCCGCCGCCTTCGCCGGTGGAACCGATGCCGCCGCTTTCCGAGCCGCCCCCGCCGTCGCAGCCCGCCGTTCCCAAGGCCACCGCGGCCAGCAGCACCATCCAGCCCAACCGTCTCATCGTCTTGCCCATAAGCTCCTCCGTCCTGTTGTTAGCAAAACCGGCCGGCAGGCGGACGAGCCGCCGGGCGCGGATCGAAATATGATCAATAGGTCGTTCGCGCGGCCCCGTTGGGGATGGGCCAGTGGACGGCGCCGCCGGCCTTCAGATTGGCGACCACCAGAATGTTGCGTCCATAGCCGCTGCCGGGTTTCGAGAACCGGAAATGCATGCGGCCGCCGTTGGCCACGCCGGTATAGGCGCCGCCTTCGATGGGAGATCCGCTGGCGCTGGCGATATAGGCGCTGCTGGCGTGGCCCGTGTACTGCGGAGGCAGAATGACCACCAGCTTGCCGGTGTGTTCGCCGATCGGCTTCCAGATGAAACCGCCGCCTTCGCCCTGCGGACCGATGCCGGCGCCGCCTGCGATGACGGTCGGCGTTTCCGGTTCGGTGGTTTCCGTTTCTGCGGCGGGCTGTTCCGGTTCCGGCTGGATGCCTTGCAGCTCGGCCAGGGTGACAGGGCCTTCATCCTCGATCTTGGTTTCGCAGCCCGCGGCCAGCCATACGGCGGCCATCACGGCAAGCGACAGGCGGACAAAGGGGTTTGCAACAGCCATTTCCGACTCCAGGTTACAGGTCTGTACATACAGGCGACAACATTGAAACACAAATTTAGCATTGCCCGGGGGACAACACAAACAGGAAATGACAAAAGCCCGGTTTTAGTCGGCGCGAAGCGCTGGGATCCGGCGGACAACGGCGTCGGCGAGGGTTTCCGCCGCGAGGCGGTGGCCCGGCGCGTTGGGGTGGGTGTAGTCCGTCAGGACCGGTTGGCCGGCGTTGCGGAACGGCTGCAGCAAGTCCACCAGGGGGATTCCGTTGTTCCGGGCCAGGTCGGTCAGTTCCGGGATCGTGGAGTCCGCATCGGCCTGATTCAAAATCCGCGCCGTGGGGAAAACCGCGATCAGCAGCGTGGCGCCGTGCCGCCGGCACAGGTCGCGGGCGCGGAGGAACTGCGGATGCCAGGCCGCCCAGTTGGGCGCAATGTTGTGGATATGGCGCATGTCCAGGGCGTAGTCCTGCAGGACTTCGCCGGGCGAGCGCATGTCGAAGCCCAGGCGTTCCGCCGCGGCCACATGCCATTTCCGGAAGCGGGGGGATTTTCGGTCCAGCAGATCCAGCAGGGAACTGTAGGAATACCAGGGGCGTTCACCGAACGCACCCCGGCGCCGGGACGGATCCGGCGGCGGGAAGCGGATGTGGTCGTTCAGGCAGACCTGGAGGATGACCAGGTCCGGATCGAGATCCAGTACCCGGTGCTCCAGCAGGGCGACCTCTTCCCAGGTGTCGCGTCCGCTGAGGCTGGCATTGACCACATCGAACGATCGGCCGGGAACCCGCTCCTGCAGGAGCGCGGGCAACTGGTAGGGGAACACCTCGTGCTCGTCCAGCGTGCGCCCGAACGCAATCGAATCGCCCAGCACGGCGATGCGAAAAAGATCCGGCGGCTTGGGCATCGGAATCTCGGGGCCGCGGAACCCGTTGGCATTTACGCGGATCACCTTGTCCTGTCCGGGGGTGATGCCGGACGCGCCGGGGATCAGTTCGAAACGCACATCGGGAATGCGGGACGGCCGGGAGATGGCGCCGGAGACCTTCTGGTAGTGGCTGGCGGAGCGCAAATCGAGAAACTTGCACACCAGTTCGGCCGACAGCAGGCCGAGAAACAGGCCCCAGAGAAGGATCAGGATGCGGAAGACAACCGTTTTCATTCGGGCGGACTGGCGGCGGCCTGCCAAAGGGTCGGAGCGTGGAGAACGGCATCGGTTTCGGCCTGGATGCGGTTGGCGCTCCAGTTCCGCTCGCGCCCCATGGTTTCGGCGCAGAGGCGGAGACGATCGGGGGCGGGCCGTCCGGTGGAAGCCAGGCTGATGCGGCGGAAGACCAGATCGCCGAGGGTCTGCGGCATTTCGTTGCGGAGCGCAAACAGGCATTCGGCGCGAAGCAGGGCATCGGGGTCGGTCCGGTTCTCCGCCAGCGCGAAGATCTCCCGGGCTTCGGTCCCGTAAAGCGCCAGCAGCCGGTCCAGATCGCCGGGGGCAATGGAGGGATGCGCGGCAGCCATGTCGCGCCGGAAGGCGGCCAGATCCGGAATGTCGCCGCCGGGGAGCGGGGTGTGACGCGTGGCGGACGGGCGGACGGTCTTGGCCAGCCTGGACGCGGCGAGATCGACCACTTCCTCGGCGACGCCGCGGGCGGTGGTGTATTTGATGCCGCAAACGGACAGCAGCCCCTGGATGCCGTCGAGACGGGCGTGATCCATGAGCTTGTAGTGGCGGAGCAGATCGGGCTCGCAATCGGGACGGGCGGGTTTCCGGCTGGGAACGATGCCGGCATGGATGGCCAGGATGTCGGTGCGGGTGACGGCGGCGCCGGGCAGGCAGGAGTTGAGGGCGTCAAGATAGGCCTCGATGTCCTGCTCGGTGACGCGCAAATCGCCGGGCGCGCCCTGATGTTCGCGATAATAGGTGCCGGCCATGACGGCGCCGCGCCAGGGGACGAAAAAGTACAGGCGGCTTTGGCGGGGGGATTGCAGGCCCATGGCGTGAGTCTGGACCGGCCAGTTGCGAAGGATGAGATTCATGCCCAGGGCCAGATGCGGGGCGGGGTTGGCAAGGGGGCGTCCGACGCCTTCCAGCACCCGTCCGATCCAGGGACCGGCGGCATTGATCACCAGGGACGCGCGGATTTCAAAGGATCCGCCGCTCAGCCGGTCTTCGACCATCGCGCCGGTGATCCGGCTGCCCTCTTGACGCAGGGACTGCACGCGGACATGGTTGGCCACGACTGCTCCGGCCGCCGCCGCGGCCTTGACCATGCCGACCACCAGCCGTTCGGTGTCGTACGCCAGGCCGTCCACCCAGCGGGCAGCGCCGGTGACGGGGGTGGCGCGCAGGGCGGGGGCGATCTCCAGGATTTCGCGGCGGGACAGGGTGCCGCCGTTGGGAATCCGGCGGAGGGGATCGAGGCGGCGGTTTCGGCGGCAGCTGAGCATGTCGTTGGCCAGCATGCCGGCGGCCATGACGGGGCGGCTTTTC
>JAHDSS010000177.1 GCA_018432565.1 Kiritimatiellia bacterium | reverse complement strand
TTCAGCACGTAGCGCAGCCCGTCGAGCGTGTCCACGTCCAGCGGATCCCCCAGCGCCACCGTCAGCACGTTCTCGTTCTTGAAAACCGGCACCACCTTGTAGCGCTGCGCCACGTCCCCCGGCACCATGTCGAGCACTTCGCGCGGGATGTCCAGCCCCTGCAGGGTGATGGTCTCCATGCCGAACTGCGACGCCAGGGCCTTGAGCATGTCCGACTTGGACACCACGCCCTCCCGGGCCAGGATGTCCATGACCCCCTCGTCCTCTTCCTGCGCCGCGTTGCGGGCGGAGACCGCCTGTTCCCGCGTGATCAGCCCCATGTTTTCCAGGATTTCCAGGATATAATCGTCGTTCGAAGTCAAGGAGCTGCTCCTTCGCAAAAAAGGCATTCCCGCCGGCGCCGCCTGCGGCACGGACAGTTGCCCGGCATGTTGAGCCCGAATCTACCTTTCCGGGGTTGTTCAAGGCAAGCTTCGAATTCGACGCCAGAACCGGCCAATCCCGCCAGGACCGGCCGGCTGGGCAGGCCCCTTTGCCCGGATGCTCTCCCCCGCACAATCCCGCCGGACACGGGGAGTTCCAAGGAAGAACGGATCAGGGAGAACCCGTCTGCAAATGCAGCTTGTAGTACGCGGGGACAGGCACCGGCGCCTCGTTGGTCCAGGGCGAAACCGTCACCGTTCCCAGATTGGTCCAGACCACGGGCTCGCCGGTCAGATTGGTGGACCGCAGCACGTCAATGCTTCCGCTGGGATTGTAGTTGGTCCATTCCAGGCGGATGGCCCCGTTGGTGGCCCGGACCGACAGAATGCGCGGCGGAATCAGGCCGGCGATCGACAGCTCGTATTCCTGTTCGCTGAAGCCATAGGCGTTTGTCGCCTGCACCGTGAAGGCATACGGCCCGGCCACGCCCGGCGTCCCGCTCAACAGCCCGTTGGTGCCCAACTCCAGCCCCGGCGGCAACGTGCCGTCCGTCACGCTGAACGAATCGGCATCCGTGGCCTCGATCCAAACGGCATACGGCTCATCGTTGGTCCCCGGCGGCAGCGGACTGGGCGTGGTGAAGGCCGGCAGGGTGCCGACGTCCAGGTCATACACCCGGTTGCTCCAGCCGTAATCGTTTGTCGCCTGCACCGTGAAACTGTACGGCCCGGCCGTTGTCGGCGTGCCGCTGACCAGCCCGTTGGTGCCCAACTCCAGCCCCGGCGGCAGCGTGCCCCCCGCCTGGCTGTAGCGGTCCGCATACTCCGCCGTGATCTGCACGGAATAGGGGTCCCCGACCGCCCCCGGCGGCAGCGGGCTCCCGGTCTCGAAGACCGGCACACTGAAGACCTCGAGCGTGTAGGTCCGGTTGGTCTCGCCCGACGCGTTCGCCGCCCGCACCGTGACCTCCGGCGATTCCACCTGCACCGGCATCCCCGTGATCCAGCCGGTCAACGTCAGCCCCAGCCCCGACGGCAGCGAGCCGGAGAACACCACCACCGAGGTCGGATAATGGCTGATCCCGATCTGGTTGGAGTAGGCCTGGCCCACGATGCCATAGGGCAGGGTTTCCGTCACGAAAACCGGCGCCGGCGGATTGGTGATCGTCAGGTTGTAGTTGTTCGTGACCACGCCGGCCTCGTTGGAGGCCAGCACCCGGAAGAAGGCGTTGTATGTCCCGGACGGCGTGCCGCTCAGCCACCCGTTGGTCGCCAGCGTCAGGCCAGGCGGGAATCCGCCGCCGGCATTCTGCCAGGCGAAGGACGGTTCGTTGCTGGCCACGATCTGCATTTCGTACGGCGCCCCCACCGTGCCGCCGGGCAGCGGATTCGTCGTCACGAATACCGGCGGATCCTGCGGGGCTTCGAACACCGTGACGGTCAAGTTGCTGCTCACCAGCCCGTAGGCATTGCTCGCCCACACCGTCACCTGGTAGCTGCCCTGCGCCGTCGGCGTGCCCGTGATCTGCCCATCCGCAGACAAATTCAGCCAGTACCAGTTGCCTTGGGGAGAATAGGTCGCCGCCGGATCCGCCAGCGCCGTCACCGATCCGCTGTAGGCGTTGCTGACATAGCCGAACGGGAGGCTGGCGGAGGTGAACCGCGGCGGCAGCACGGCGCAGTCCGCCACGCAATGCCCGTAGCCGGCGGCTATCCGGGCAATCCCGTTGCTGGCATAGCCCGGCACCGGCGTCTGCCCGTTGATCGTCTCCCCCCACACCACCAGATCCCCGTTGCTCTTCACCCCCATGCTGAACAGATATCCGGCGGATATCGCCGCCATGCCGCCGGCCGCCTCGGCGGGGAGATAATTGGTCGGATCAAAGTAATTCGTCCCCCCCCAGGCGATGACCGATCCGTCGGTCTTCAACGCCAGCGCATGCCAGGCCCCCGCCGAAATCGCCGCGACATCGTTGGAGGCCTCCGCCGGCACGTTCCGAATGCCGTACGACATCGAATTCGACGGCGAAATGCCGAACACATGCACGGCGCCGTCTTTCAGGGCCAGGCTGTAGGTTTCACCGGCCGACACGGCATCCACCCCGGCGGTCAGTTCGACCGGCACATTGCACTGTCCATAGGTGTTGGAACCCCATGCCACGACCTCTCCGTTGGTCGTCAGCGCCAACGCATGCCAGGTGCCCGCCGCCACCTGCGCGACGTTGCCCGTGGCCGCCGCCGGAATGTTGGTCATCAGATTGCCGCCGCCCCACGCCAGCACCGTGCCATCCGATTTTCGCGCCAGCGTAAACGAAAAGCCGGCCGCCACTTCAATCACGTCATTGAAGGCCGCTATGGGAATCGTGCTCTGGCCATATGAATTGTCCCCCCAGGCCCAGACGCGGCCGTCCTTGGCCACCACCGTATGATACCATCCCGCATCAAACGAGTCCGCTTCCTGCAAGAGGTCCGTCGGCACCGGCGCCGCCTGGCCGCTGCCGTTCATTCCCCAGGCCATCAGATAGCCCCCCTGGGCTCTTGCCGTCCCGCCCGGCACCAGCCCCGCCAACAACCCGGCAACGGTGCACACCACCGCCATGACATGACCCTGCTTCATGATAGAAGTATCGAACATGTCTTGAAGAAACGCAAGTCTAACCTGTCGAACCTGATCCTGCCCCCCCCCTGGCTTCGGCCGGCCGATGTCCGCCTCCCTTGAATTGAACGGCCGGCCTGTCTATACTCGCCCGCATGAAACGCCCGAAACTCGTGATTCTGGATGCCCATACCGCCAACCCCGGCGACCTCTCCTGGACCCCCCTGGAAGCCCTCGCCGACTGCGTGATCCATGACCGCACGCCTCCCGCGGAAGTCCCGGAACGCATCCGCGAGGCCGACGCCGTCCTGCTGAACAAGGCCGTTCTGGATGCCCGCTCCATCGCCGCCGCCCCCCGGCTGCGATATGTCGGCATCCTCGCCACCGGTTGCAATACCATCGATCTGACCGCCGCCCGGGAGCGGGGACTGGTCGTTTCCAACGTGCCCGGCTACAGCACCCCGACCGTCGCCCAGCACGCCTTCGCCCTTCTGCTGGAACTGACCAACCAGGCGGGCCTCCACTCCGCCGATGTCCGCCACGGCGGCTGGAGCCGCAGCCCCGACTACTGCTACTGGCTTTCCCCGCAGGTGGAACTGGCCGGACGAACCCTGGGGCTGGTCGGCCTGGGCCAGATCGGCCGGGCCGTCGCCCGCATCGGCCAGGCCTTCGGCATGCGCCTCCTCGCCCACCGCCGCGA
>JAHDSS010000392.1 GCA_018432565.1 Kiritimatiellia bacterium | reverse complement strand
CTCTTGAAACGCCAAGGTCGGGGGAGCGGATTCTACCGGATTACGGGATTGACCAGGTCCGGCTCATAATCCGGCAGCCGCCGGATCCTTGGTTCAAATCCAAGCCCCGCTACCATTTTCAAAAGGCCGGAACAGCTGTTCCGGCCTTTGGCATGCGGAGGGATTTCCGGGATGGGGCGCGGCCGGAGGGGGAGGGGTCAGTAGCCGCCGCCGAGGCCGCCGGGGAGGGCGGGGGCGGTTTCCCACGGCTGGCTCATGTTCCAGGGCAGTTCGGATTCCTGATCGGTGGCGGTGGCGCAGCCGGCGACAGCCGACAGCAGGGCCAGGATCGCGGCGAGGCGCAGAAGGGTCACGGCCAGAGGGACGGGATCGCGGAATAGGTGTTGATCTCGAAGACCTGAAGGGCCACCACGGCGGCCAGCAGCAGCACGGCCAGCAGCGTCATGACGGAGAGTCCGTTAGAAGAGAACATCGTCGCCCTCCTTGATGGCATCCTTCTGGAATTCCGGCAGCACTTCGGCAATGGAGACGTTGTCGCGCACGGCGCTCAGGCGGATCTTGCCGACCATGTTGTCGTTGCGGTGAACGATCATTTCGGCGCTGGGCTGGGCGCCGGCGATGGTCCCGATGTCGATGATCACGAAGTTCCAGTCGGCGTTGGCGTAGATGATGGAAGCGGTGGTGCCGGGTTTCATCGTGATGGTGCCGGCTTCGGCCTGCTCATACTTGGCCAGCTGGTTTTCCAGCATGACGTTTTCCTCTTCCAGCTGGGCCACCTGGTCTTCGAGTCCGCCGATCCGGTCGTTGAGTTCCGCGATCTGGGATTCGAGGGAGGCCTTTTCATCCTCGAGGCCGGCGATGAGATTAGACTTCTCGACGAGTTCGGCGTCCTTGGAGCGGATGGTGTCATTCAGCTGGACGATCTGGGTGCGGGCGTCTTCGAGTTCGCCGCGGGTCCGTTCCAGGTCCGCGCGGGTGTTTTCCAGATCCTGGCGTGTGTTTTCCAGGTCGGTTTGGGTATTCTGCCAGCCGGTCAGGACCGCGGTGGCCAGGGTGTTGGCCAGGTTGAGCTCGCTGTCGAGCCGGGGCAGTTCCTCAGTCGTCCCGGCCTTGAGGTTGTTGGCGCTGAAACGCACCTGGGATTTTTCCTCGTCGGTGAGCAGGGAGGTCTCGCCCTTGAGGGTATTGACGACCCGGGTGATGCCGCTTTCCAGCTTCTGGGTGCGGTCCTTGATCAGCGTCCGCTTGGGAAAGAGCACAAAGCCTTGGATGCAAACAGCCACGACGGCCAGCACCAACACAATTACAACAAGCGGCTTCAACAATTTGGCCATAGTGTCCTCCAAAAACGGTTGTGGGCGCATTGTGGGTCATCGCCCGGGGGATGTCAAACTCCAAAACAAGGGTTTGGAAGGGGTTGGACATGAAACCGGCGCGGCCTCCCGCGAAGGGGTGCCGCGCCGGTCGCGGAAGGGGCCGGGAGGCTGGCCGCCGGCCGTGGGGTCCGGCCGTCAGGCGATGCGCCCGGGCTTGAGGAGCCTGCCGTGGGAGATCACGTGAAGCGGGGCTTTGTGATAGCGGAAGGCCTCGCAGACGCTCTTGGCGTCCAGCACGACCAGGCTGGCGTTGTTTTTCTCCCGGAGTTCGAACTTCGGCAGGTTGATGCACCGGGCGGCGTTGACGGTGACGAGGTCGTAGAGCGTCTCCATCTCGGGGAAGGTGGTCATCCACAGGAGGTGGGAGGCCAGGAAGGCGACCTCGAGCATGTTGTTCTGCCCGTACGGATAGTAGGCGTCGGAAATATCGTCCTGGCCCAGGCAGACGAGGTTGCCTTCCGCGAGCAGTTCCTTGACGCGGGCGTGGAGGGGGCCGGTATGCGGATCGCTGACGACGCCCATGCCGGCCTGCTGGAGCAGGGCGGAGACCTTTTTGAAATAGGGCGTGGGATACAGGCACATGGCGCGCGCATGGTGGGCGAGGGAGCGGCCGATGCGGCCTTCCTCGATGGTGCGCACGGCGAGCATTTCCAGCGTCTTGAGCGTGGGGTCGCCCGCGTCGTCCACGAGCATGGAGATGTCCTTGTCGTAGGCGATGGCCAGCTTCATCATTTCGTCAATGTGGGTCTGTTCGTCGCGCTCGGTGAATTCGATCCAGGGGATGCCGCCGACGACGTCGGCGCCGAGGTCCATGGCCTCCTTCATCAGGTCCACGGTGCCGGGTTCGCGGACGACGCCGTCCTGCGGGAAGGCGACGACCTGGACATCCACGACGCCCTTGAATTCGTCGCGGGCCTTCAGCAGGGCCTTGAGGCCGATCAGCTTGGCCTTGGAATCCACGTCGGCGAAGGCGCGGATGTGCAGGTTGCCGTTAAGGGCAGCGAGTTTGAGGGCCTTGCGGACATTGGGGAGGATCCACTTTTCATTGTAGTTCGCCTTGACGCGGGCGGCGAGTTCGATGGCGGTCATGGCGCCGCCCATGTCGGCGCCGTGGTAGGCGCTGAGGGCCCTGGAGTCCATCATTTCCAGCGTATAGACCTTGCAGAGATGCAGGTGGGTATTGACGAACGGCTCGGTAACGAGGTTGCCGGCGGCGTCGATGACCTTGCCGGCCCTGGCGCGGACGGGTTTCTTCGTGATCTTCTGGATGACGCCCTTCTCGATGGCGATGTTCCAGAGTCCGGATTTGCGGCGGAGCTGCGCGTTCTTGATGAGAATGTCGTACATGGGGGGCCTTTCAGGGGTCGGGGTTCAGGAGTTCAACGGTTCAGGGGTTCAACAGTTCAACGGTTCAGGGGTACAGGGGGCAGGGAACAGAGTTCAGAGGTCAGGGAAAATGATTTTTTTTCGTGCATTTCGCGTGTTTCGTAGTTTCTCAGGCTTTGGCCTGCATGTACTGTTGGGCGAGTTTGGCGCCTTCCCAGATGGCTTCGTAGCCGGTGCAGCGGCAGAAGTGGCGGGAGAGGGCGGTTTTGATTTCGCCGTCGTCGGCGTCGGGTTTTTTCGTGTAGAGCGCGTAGAGTTCCATGACGATGCCGGGGATGCAGTAGCCGCACTGGACGGCGCCGGCTTCGATCAGGGCTTTCTGGATGGGGTGGATGTCGGCGCCGCGGTTCAGGCCTTCGATGGTCAGGACATCGGCCCCGTCGAGCTTGGCGGCGGGCAGGAGGCAGGCGCGTTTGGCTTCGCCGTTGAGGACGATGGTGCAGGCCCCGCAGGTGCCGTCGTCGCAGCCGCGCTTGGTGCCGGTCAGGTTGAGGTGTTCGCGCAGGACATCAATGATCTTGTCGGCGGGGTCGATGGCGACAGACTGGGGCGTGCCGTTCAGGGTGAACTGGATGAGGTCGGCCATGGGGGCTACTCCTTGGGTTGGGCGCCGGTTCCGCAGGCGGGACAGGCGGGATTTCGATGGGCATGGACAGGGGTGAACTCGGCTTCGAGCCCGTCGTAGGTCAGCAGGGTGCCGGTCAGCAGCGCCCCGACGCCGGAGAGGAATTTGACGGCTTCGAGGGCCTGGAGGGAACCGATGACGCCGGGGATGGGGCCCAGGGGGCCGGCGTGGGCGGGCGCCTCGGGGGCGGGGGCCGGCGGCGGCACGGGGAAGACACACCGCAGGCAGGCGCTCTGGCCGGGCCGCACGGTGAGAATCTGGCCGCAGAAGGCGGAAATGCCCGCATGGACAAACGGCTTGCCCATCGCCACGCAGACGTCGTTGATGAGGTACTTGGACGCATAGTTGTCCGTGGCGTCGAGAATCAGGTCGTAGGGGGCGAACAGCTCCCGGGCGTTTTCGGCCGTGAGGCGTTCGTTGTGGGCCGAGAGCTGCACGTGGGGATTGAGGGTGCGCAGGCGGGCCACGGCGGAGTCTGTCTTGGGCCGGCCGATGTCGGGAGTGGCGTGCAGGATCTGGCGCTGGAGATTGGAAATGTCCACCCGGTCCGAATCCATCAGGCCCAGGCGGCCGATCCCGGCCGCGGCGAGATAATAGAGGGCGGGCGAGCCCAGGCCGCCGCAGCCCACCACCAGCACGCGGCCCGCGCGGAGCTTTTCCTGTCCGTGGCCGCCGAACCCCGGCAGGTCGAGATGGCGCGCGTAGCGCTGGCGTTCTTCCGGGGAAAAAGCCATGGCGGTCAGGAGGCGGGCGCCCCCGGGAAAAAGCCCTGACCGCCGGAAAGCGCCCAGATGGCGACGGCGGCATAGACCAGCAGGCCCAGCACGGCCAGGAACAGGCCGATGATATACATCCAGCCCCAGCAGGCGAAGAGCGTCTTGAGCTTGGCAAAGAAGGGAATCATGTCCGGGGAGACAAACGGGGCGCGGCCCAGCGCGGCCCGCGCGCCCAGCGTGGCGCATCCCGCCAGCAGCATGGGGATGCCGTAGAGCATCAGCGCGGGCGGAATGGACAGCAGGATGGTCATGACGCCGACAAACGCCATCCAGGCGCGCAGGCTGTCCGGCAGGGGCACCTTGCCTTCGCTGCCCGACGGCGCCTGCAGGGCGGCAAAGGCGTCGCCGGCGGGAATCCAGTTGGCCAGGCCGTCGTGCCAGACCAGCGTCGCGGGGGCGATGTCCCCCGCAATGAAGCGGGCGCGCACGAAGGCTTCGTCGTGCGGGCCGCTTTTTTCGCGGGTTTTTGCGATCACATAGTACCAGGATGCCATGGTCGATCTCCGGACAGCCCAAGATAGGATAAAACGGATCGGGAAGCAAAGAAAAGAGTTCCGCGTCTTGCGGGCGGGGGCGGGGTGTGGCAGGATGGAGACTCCACCCGATGGCAAGGAGTCCCGCATGACCTGGAAACTGTTTGCAGCAACGTTCTGGCTGATATTTCTGGCCGAACTGGGCGACAAGACCCAGCTGGCGGTGATGCTGCAGAGCGCGATCCATGGCCGGGCGGGGGTGTTCTGGGCCGCGAGCCTGGCGCTGGTGCTGTCCACGCTGCTGGCGGTCTTCCTGGGCGGGCTGATCGCCAAAGTGGTGTCCGAGCGTGTCATCCATGCCGTGGGCGGCGTCTTGTTTCTGGTGTTCGGCCTGGTCATGGTCTATTCGGCCATCCGGCCCGGTCCGGACATCCAGCCCATTCTCCAGGCCGTGGAAAAACCCGCCGAAGACTGATGAGGCTCGTGCAAAACTCCGTTTTGCCCGAGCCGTATTCAGAATCCAGAATCCAGAATCCAGGATTCAGGATTCAGAATGAACCGCCGCCGGACCGACCCTCCGCCGGCGCATGGCCACATTCGTACGGCTGACTTCTGACTCCTGCATACTCTCTTGCAACAACTCCGCCAGGAGAGTGGCACGCGGCTCTGATGGGGGGCGGCCGGGACCGCCGAACCGCCGGCACGGCGGATTCCACGCCGTGGAAAACTAGTTTCCATGGCGTGGAAAACGGCTAGGATGCGGCGCATGAGGAAAAGGATGCCAGCCTTGGGAATGGCCGTCTTGTGCGGCGCGGTGGTGGCGGCGGCGGTTCCGCCGGCGCCGGTGCCGCTGAGCCTGGAAGAGGCCATCGAACAGGCGCTTTCGCACAACCGCGATCTGGCGAAGGGGGCGCTGGATGTGCGGGGATACCGCCTGGCGCGGCAGGAGGCGCGGGAGTCGGTGCGCGGCTTCCGGGTGGTGCCCGAAGGGGCCGCGGGCATGGGGCCGGACGGCGAGGACTGGCGGAGCGGGTTGCGGGCGGAAGCCACCGGGCCGGCCGGGACGCGGGTCGCGCTGGCCGCCGCCATTCGCTCCGTCGAGGTGGACGAGGCCGATGAGATGCGCCGCGGCGAGGTCCGGGTGGAGATCTCCCAGCCGCTGTTTCGCGAATTCGGCTCGCTGGTTCGCAACGAGCCGGCCGTGGCGGCGGATGAAACCCTGCGGGCGGCCCGGCGGGCGTGGGAACGCGACCGTTCCGCCCTGGTGCTGCGGGTGGTCGAATTGTACGAAGGCCTGATTTATCGCCGCCGGCAGATCGAACGCGACGAAGAGCTGGCCGGGCGCCTGGAAAGACTCTGGGCGCTGGCCGATGCCCGCGAGCGGCAGGGCCGCGCCACGCGGACCGAAGTGATGCGCCTGGATTTCCAGCGCGGCGAAGCCGAAGCGCGGCTCGAAACCGGCCGGGCGCGGCTGGAGATCGAATTCCAGGAGTTCGCCAACCTGCTGGGGCTGCCGCTGGATTCGGCGTTCCGTCTGGACCCTCCGCCGCTGCTGGACCTGGATCTGGCCGATCCCGCCCGGGCCCTGGCCGTGGCGCTGGCCGAACGTCCGGATTACGCCCAGGCGCTTCAGGAAATCGAAACCGGCGACCGCCAGCTGCGGCTGGCGCGCCGGCGACTCCTGCCGGATCTGCGGCTGTCCGCCCGTCAAACCACGTATGGCGAGGGGGAAGAATGGAGCGACGCCGGCCGCCTGGACCAGGACGACTGGTTTGTCGGGCTGGTCGCCGACGTGGACCTGAACCGGCGGGGGTCGCGCCTGGCCGTCGCCCGCAGCGAAACCGATGCCGAAGGGCGCCGGCAGGTGGCGGAGATCGTGCGCCACCGGCTGGCGCTGGAAGTGAATTCCGCCCGGACCGGCTGCCGGCGCGCCCGGGCCGAACTGGATCTGGCCCGGCGCAACCGGCAGCTGGCCGCCGGGCGCGCCGAACTGGCCCGCGCCCTGTTCGAGGCGGGCCGCGGCAGCGCGGATTCGGTGTCGGACGCGGAATCCGATCTCAGCGGGGCCGAACTGACGGAACTGGCCGCCCGGCGGGAGGCGTCGGTATCGGCCTACCGCCTGCTGCATGTCCTGGGCACGCTGGTGCCGGCGCCCCGCGATCTTCTGGCCGCGGGACTGAACGAAAGAACCGCAGATGAAAACTAGACTGGGAAGACTGGCCGTTCTGGCGGCCCTGGCGGCCGGAGGATGCGGCCGGGAAACGGAGCCCCTGCGCACGGTCGCGGTGGAACGGGGCGACATCCAGGCGGTGGTGCCCTTTCATGGCGAACTGGAGGCGCGGCACGTGGAGCGGATCGCCGTGGGTGTGCAGGGGTCGGCCGTGCTGGCGGAACTGGTCGAAGAAGGCGCCCGCGTGGCGCCCGGCGACGTGCTGGCGCGGTTCGATGCCGCCCAGATCCAGCAGGACCTGGCCCGGCAGGAAAACGAGTGCATCCGCGCCCGCCAGGAACTCGACAGCCTGGAACAGGCGGAACTGCCCCTGGAGCTGATCGACATGGAAGCCAAGCGGGAAGAACTGCGCGCGGAAACCGGCGCCGAAGAGCGTTTTCTCGAATCGGCCCGCGGTCTGCAGGAGCGGGGCCTGCTGTCGGAGGCGGAGGTGCGCCAGCAGGAGCGCAAGGTGGCTGCGCTGCATGAGCGCGGCCGCCAGTGGGAGACGCGGGTGGAGCTGACCCGGCGGCATGTTCACGCCGCGCGGCTGGCGAAAGCCCGGGCCGCGCTGGAGGCCGCGGAGCGGCAGCGGGATTTCACGGCGCGCCAGCTGGCGTTGTGCGAGGTGCGCGCGCCCGTGGCCGGGGTGGCCACCCGGGTTCCTCTGCCGGTGGGCGGGGATTACCGCACCGCGCATGTCGGCGATACGCTGTTTCACAATCAGGTGTTTCTATGCCTGCCCGATCCCTCCGAGCATGTGGTCCGCGGATTCATCGGCGAAGCCGAACTGCCCCGGGTCCGGGCCGGCAGCCGGGTCGTCGCCGTGCCCGCCGCCTTTCCGCATCTGCGCCTGGACGGCCGGGTCGAAACCGTGGGCGGCATGGCCCAGACCCGCCCCGGACAGCCGGTCTGGCGGAAATTCTTTCCCGTGCAGATTGCGCTGGATCCCTTGCCGGAACCCCTGCCGGTCGGGCTGTCCGTTCAGGCTGAGATCCTGGCGGGGGAAGCCGCGGATGTGCTGTGGGTGCCGCGGGAGGCGGTGGAATGGCGCGGTGCGACCGCCGTCGTCGGGCGGCAGCGGCCGGACGGCCGCATCGAGGAGCGCGTGGTGGAAACCGGCCTGGCCGGATCCTCCCGCGTGGAGATCGTATCGGGGCTGGAGGAGGGCGACCGCGTCCGGCGGCCCTGACCATGGGCGACTTGGCGTCAGATGTCCGGGCGGGTCTGCGCACGGTGCCGGCCCGCGCCGGGCTGGTGTTTCTCAGCCTGTTTATCGGATTCTTTGCCGTCACGCTGCTGGTGTCCACGCTCGAGGCGCTGCAGCGCCGGGCCAACGATCTGGTGGCGGAATTCGGCGCGGGATCGTTTGCCCTGATCCGCCCGCCCGGCGCGGAGGTCTCGTCCTGGTCCCGCGAGAAGGTCACCTGGTTCCGGGACAACCTGGACGGGGATGCGGCGGTCAGCGGGTTGAGCCGGCTGGAGACGGCGGGGCAGGAGGATCTCGCCGTCGTGGCGGCGGATGGCGACCTGGCCCGGGTGCGGGGCTGGCGTTTTGCCGACGGGCGCGCGCTGGATGCGCTGGATGTGCGCCAGGCCGCGCGCCATGCCGTGGCGCCGGCAGCCTTGTGCCGCCGGCGGGGCTGGCGGGTCGGGGAATTCATCCGGATCGGCCGCGAACCGTTCCGGCTGGTGGGAGGCATCGCCGGAGACGGCGCGGGGCTGCCGTCGCTTCCGGCCGCCGCCGTATATATTCCTTATACGGTGGACGCGCTGGATGAAGGCGCCGGGCCCGCGCGGCACCGGGTCGAGGCGATTTGGTTCCGTGCCGATGGCGGAACGGATCCCGAAGCCCTGCAGCGGCGCGTGGCGGCGTTGCTGGATCAGCCCGGGGCAAGCGAAAACGATGCCGTCTGGATCACGCCCGAAACCCTGTTGCAGGGCATCCGCCGCTGGCAGAAAACCATTGCGTGGACGGCGGGTTCCGGCAGTCTGCTGGGCCTGCTGCTGGGGGCGGTGACGCTGGCGGGCCTGCTGCTGACCGGCGTCCGCGAACGCATTCCGGAAATCGGCCTGCGTCGCGCTCTGGGCGCCCGGCGGCGGGACATTGCCGGGTTGTTCGTGGCGGAGGCGCTGGTCTTGACCGTGACGGCCGGACTGGCCGGATGGGCCGCGGGAGAACTCACCCTGCGCTGGCTGGGCAGCCGCTTCCCCCTGCCGTTCCATTTGGGCTGGCAGACCCGCCTGCTGCCGCTGCTCCTGGCGGTCGGGCTGGCGCTGCTGTGTTCCATCGGTCCCGCCGTTTTCGCCGCCCGCCTGCCGCCCGCGGAGGCCCTTCGCAACGAGTGATCGAGGCAGGGGGGAAGGCGGTGGCGGATCCATTCGCGCACCGCTGTCGTCTTGTGCT
The DNA here is from genome assembly GCA_018432565.1 of Kiritimatiellia bacterium. Classification (GTDB taxonomy): domain Bacteria; phylum Verrucomicrobiota; class Kiritimatiellia; order CAIQIC01; family Lenti-01; genus JAAZFE01. The sequence goes on along the minus strand of JAHDSS010000392.1, from coordinate 586 downwards.
ATGTTCCGGCCAGAGAGGTGCGGTATGAACGAAGCAGCCATGCAATCCACTCTGGCGGGGGCCTGGTACAGCGATGACCCCGCGCGCCTGAAACGAGAACTGGACGCCTGTCTGCAGACGGCGCGGCCGGAGGCAAGGGACAACCTGTTTGCGGTGATTCTGCCGCACGCCGGCTATGCGTATTCCGGACCGTGCGCGGCCTGGGGAGCCAAGGCCATCGCCGGGGTCCCGGGCCTGCGGCGCGTCGTGGTGCTGGGGTTCACGCACCGGCTGCACATGCCCGGCGCGGCCAGCGTGCCGTCTCGCGAACAGGTGTATCGGTCGCCGCTCGGCGAAACCCCGCTGGATACCGAGGCCCTGGCCGCCCTGCTGGAGCATCCGCGCTTCGCGGATGTGCCCGCCACGCGCCGCGGCGAGAACAGCGTGGAAATGCAGCTGCCCCTATTGCAGGCGGCGCTGGAGAACCGGGATTGGTCGCTGGTGCCCGTGACCCTCGGGCAGCTGGACGACAAGGCCCGCGACGACGTCGCCGCGGCGCTGCTGCCCCTGATGGATGAACAGACCGTGCTGGCGGCCAGCTCCGACT
>JAHDSS010000070.1 GCA_018432565.1 Kiritimatiellia bacterium | reverse complement strand
GTTCATTGTCCTGTCAAGGCTAAGTAGAAATGTCCTAATGCTGGCAAAGTAGAAATGTCCTAAGAGTCAGAAACACGCAAAGGTTTGCCATTGATCTTCTTGCCATAAGTACGCCAGGGATGGTCGGCAGGGGGAGAAACGGCATGAGAAGCAAAAGATTTCGTAGAAACAACACGAGGGTTTTTAGTGGGGTGCACCTGAGAAATTGTCAGATTAAGTTGCTGTTGATTTAGGAACACAGACAGTCCTCCATGTTCATCCTCAAGGGTCAGGACCTGACGCCCGATCAGGTTTTCTGGAGGGCGATTGGTCACAATCTGGTAAGTGATGTTGTGGTAACGGATCAAGAGGTCTTTGGAGATGGTGCGGGTATCATGAATGGAGAAAAGGAAATCCAGGTCGATGCTCATATCAAGAGGCGCATGGGCATCCTTAACCGAGCGTGGCAGGACGGCGAATTTGCGATTATAGGCAGCCAGAAAAACAGGTAAAAAGGCGTTGGCATCCTGGTAGTTGTTGATCCGCTGCAGGCGCAGTTCTTTCACCAGGCGATCCTGAAAGGTTCCGTTAGCCCGTTCAACCCGTCCCTTGGCTTGGGGCGAATTGGCGCAAATCAATTCGATACCCAGAGTATTCAAAACGCGCGTGAATTGGGTGATGGCTTGTTTATGAATACCTGTACGGGAATTTACCCGGAAAACACTGAATTTGTCGCTGTAGAAGGCTACAGGGGTGCCGAATGCCTTGAAATAGGACTTACATAAGCCACCATATGCAAAATAGGTCTCTGTGTCCACAAATCTGGCTGCCTCAATTGCGCTGGTGGCGTCATCCACAAATAACAGCAGGCAGGCGTTAGGACCCCGCTCTTCCAACCAGGCATGATAGCTTCCATCGATCTGAACTAATTCTCCCCGGCGGCAGCGACGCTCTCTGGGCGGATGGGTTTTCGTTTTTCTTTTCTTCTTGGGGTGGTGCTTATCTTCTTCAATCATGATCTGCCGCATGCTCTCTTTGCTGATGCTGATCCCCGTGTATCTTTCCAGCACCTCATTGAGCAGTGTCGGTCCGAAGCCTGTATAGATTGGATCTGCTATGAACCTGACGATCTTATCCCGTGTGTCCGCTTTCATGCGATGGTTGCTCGGCTTCCCGCGGTGCCCCGATACCAATCCTTCATCTCCCCGCTCTCGATATTGCTTCAGCAGACGCCTGAAATGTCGCTCACTGATCCCTAATTTTTCCGCCCCTTCTCGTTGCCTGATCCTTTTGTCTTCGGCTTTCTCGATTATGCTTTTTCGATTGAGTTCTTCCTGTGTCATTGCTATTGTCCATTTCATCTGCTTCTGTCCTCTGAATAGGACATTTTAACTTTGCTGAAATAGGACATTACTACTTTGCCACTACAT
>JAHDSS010000548.1 GCA_018432565.1 Kiritimatiellia bacterium | reverse complement strand
CGCCGCTGCAGGCGCAACAATGCATTGGGTCATGTTGACCGTGCCCGCCGGAATGCTTTGCGTCCAGGCCCCATAACCTGTGTGAGCCGTCCAGCTTTGGATGTTTTCGCTGATATGGGTGGTGGCTTCACCACCGCCGCCGGTGGAGAATGTTTCGTCCGTCGCCACGTCGAGGATGTAGCCCGTGGCGCCGGCGGAGGCCAGCCAGTTGGCGTTAAACTGCGTTGCGTCAATGGCGCTGGCGGCCTGGATAACCGGCGCGAGAAGCTCGATTGGGCCAGAAACCGCCGTGACGGTGGCTGTCGCCATTGCCGTGCCCAGTTCGTTCGAGGCCATGAATACGAACCCGAAGTCGCCCGCCGCGCCCGGCGTGAACGAGAGCGTGCTTCCCGCGAAGGAGTAGTCGCCGGCGTCCGCCGTGGAGGAAACCAGCGAGAACGTCGGGGCCGGATTGCCCGAGGCGTAGGCGGAGACGTCCAGCGAGAAGAGAGCGCCCACGCTGGCCGACTGCGGCGGAATGGCTGTGAACGAGGGGGCCACGGGGCCTGCCGACAGCGTTGTTGCGGAAATGACGTCCGACCATTCTCCGCCGGCCATGCGGACGCGGACGTAGTACAGGGTTTCCGGTTCCAACCCCGTTACAGGACAGGTCAGCGCCGAGACGGTTTCATCCAGCAGAATTGTCCCGCCGCTGCCGCTCCCCGACACGACCACATCGTCGAATCCGCAGTTGACCGACTTGGTGAAGTGGAACGACAACTGTGTCGTCTGTGGATTCAACGTCACTTGGTAGGTGGCACCGCTGATGGCGATGGTCTTGGTGTCGATCAGCGTCCAGACGCCGCTCACCAGCCCCGACACCGCGATCGTGCTGCCGGACCCGCCGTTGCCGTACGCGAAGAACGAAAGGTTCGTCCCGCCGGTCGCGAACACCGGACTGGTCAGCACTTGGCCCGTCAGCCGGAACTTGTAAGCGGGCGATGCCGCCCCGCAGTACGTGGCGCTCGTGTAGTCCAAATCGCTGGACAGGCTGCTTGTCCAGCCCGACGGCGGCGCGCCGTCGGTCAGCGTCAGGAAGTCCTCCGTCAGGATCGCCCCGCCGCCGCCACCGCTGGAGAAGGCGTTGTCGCTGGCAACCTGGAGCTGGTAGCTCGAGCCGCCCGTGCAGGGCGTCCAGTTCACCGTGAAGGAGGTGCTGGCGATGTCGGTGATGCTGGCCACCGGGATGTAGACGGGGGCCGAAGCCGCCGTCACGGTTGCCGTCGCCATTGCCGTGCCCAGTTCATTTTGTGCCTGAAACACGAACGCGAATTCGCCCGCCGCGCCCGGCGTGAACGAGAGCGTGCTTCCCGCGAAGGAGTAGTCGCCGGCGTCCGCCGTGGAGGAAACCAGCGAGAACGTCGGGGCCGGATTGCCCGAGGCGTAAGTGGAGACATTCAGCGAGAAGAGAGCGCCCACGCTGGCCGACTGCGGCGGAATGGCCGTGAACGAGGGGGCTGCCGGTCCCGCCGACAGCGTCGTGGCGGAGACAACTTCCGACCACTCCCCGCCGGCCATCCGGACGCGGGCGTAGTACAGGGTCTCGGGCTCCAGACCCGTCACGGGATAGGTCAACGCCGAGACGGTCTCGTCCACGACATGGGCGCGCGGAGCGGCCTTGGCCCGGCTCGAAGG
>JAHDSS010000485.1 GCA_018432565.1 Kiritimatiellia bacterium | reverse complement strand
GCAGAAAACCGGCGAACACAGCCGGCGGGTGGCGCGGCTCGCCATCGTCCTCGCCCGCGAAATGGGCGCCATGCCCGAGGAAATCCAGACCATCGAAACCGGCGCCCTGCTGCACGACATCGGCAAGATCGCCGTGCCCGATGCCATCCTCCTCAAGCCCGGCCCCCTGACGCCGGACGAACGCGCCGTCATGAATCTGCACCCGCATACCGGCTATAACATCATCAAGGCCGGCCCCGGCCTCGAAGAGGTCTCGGAAATCGTCCTGGCCCACCAGGAACGCTATGACGGCAGCGGCTATCCCCGCGGATTGAAGGGCGAGGAAATCTGCCTGGGCGCCCGCATCTTCGCCGTCATCGACACCTACGACGCCATTCGTTCCGACCGCCCCTACTCCCGGGGCCGCCCCCCCGACGAGGCGCTCGCCGAAATCCTCCGCCACAAAGGCACGCTGTTCGATCCTGCCGTGGTGGAGGCCTTCCGGCGCTGTCACGGCGACATCGAGAAGGTCGGCCGCTGGCCCCCCCCTTGAAGAACAGGCCGCCGAAAAGGACCCCGTCATGGACACGCCACGCATGCCGCCCGGTGCCCGGGCCCCCCGCCTTGGGGAACGGCTGGAAATCCTGCACCGGGAGCTCCGGCAGGAGCTGCCGCAGACAGAACGCATCGGATGCGCCCTGTATGATCCGGCCGAGGATCTGCTGAAAACCTTTGTCCACAGCACCTGTGCCGGCCGCGCCCTGCAACAGTATGAATTCCAGATGGCCGGCAGCCCGTCCCTGCTCCACCTGGCCCGGCGGCGGGAGTTCCGCTTCCTGCCGGATTTGCCGTCGGCTCTCGATGGCCGCGTTCCCCACTCCGCCACATTGTCGAGTCCCACCACGAGCTGCTGGATGGAAGCGGCTATCCCCGGGGGCTGAAGGGCGAAGCCATCCCGATTGAAGCCCGCATCGTAACCATTGCGGACATTTTCGATGCGCTCACCTCGCGCCGTCCCTACAAGGAGCCGTGGTCCGTGACACAGGCGCTGGAGGAAATGGAGCGCTTGGCCGTCAACGGCCAACTGGACGCCCGCGGGGTCCAAGCCCTGCGACGGCAGGAAGGTCCCGCCGAAGCCATTTGTGCCCGGTATTCAGACCCCGCGGAATCCGAAAGCGCCTGATCCCGGCCCGAAGAGCGGAATCCGTCCCCCCGGGACCGCGCTACTCCCCCCCCCCCCCCCGGAGTGCGGCATTCATCCGCGCACTACCCCCGCAGGCAGGCTTCCTGCAGCGGAATAAACACGCCCATTTTCAATACGTTGGTGAGCAGCGATCCATGGGAAGCGGCACACAGGTCGATATCCCATCCCCCGTTGTCTTCCGCCGGAATCCGCTCCGCCCATTCCCGGAACTGTTCCGCCGTCAGCCGCCCCTTGGCCAGCCAGTAGGCCAGCTTGATCAGCAGTTCCGCGTGTTTGGCCGGCCCCTTCAGGCCCGGGCTGTCATACAAGTCCGGGGCCAGATGGAAGACCCGCAGGCTCTGGCGAACCTTGTCCGCGATGTCGTCGGGATACAGGCGTTCCACCAGGGCCCAACGGACCAGGGAAGTTGGAATGATCGTTTGACTCATGGCATCTTTCGGGATGGTTCTATCACATGGCAAACGCCTGCGGATATGGCGGTTCCTATTGACGTGGCATAGCGGAATCCGCCAAGGCCTTCGGTCCGGCTCGAAAGCCGCCGGCAGAGGCTCTCCCCCTCCCCCCTATTGAGGAAGTTGAAAGTGCCGTTCGAATTTCTTCTGGAAGCAGTTTTTTCCCATGCTTCCGGCCATGGCTTCAAATCCCTGCAGGAAGCATTGTTCAATCGCGCGGATCAAGGGTTCGGCCTCGGGTCCGCTGGCCGTGGCAATCAGCGGGGCATTGCCGGAAGCCTCCATGGACAGCAACCCCATCAGGCTCTCCACATCGGCCTTCTGGCCGCAGCATTCCAATACGAGCGTGGCTTTGTGGATCCGCCCCAGCTTCAGCAGGATCGCCGCTTCCCGCCCATGCAACCCGTTCGCATCCGGCCAGTCCACTTCCACCCTCCAGGTCTGGGCATCCACCTGCTCTGCCTTGGTCCCATCCATAGTCTTGTCCGTTTGCATGGCTACTATTTGTCAACTATTTCTAATGCAACCGTAACAACATCCCCATTCCACGGCAATTCGCGGAAAAAACGTTTCGATGGTGGCGGAATCCGTGACCCCCCCCCACCCCCCACCCTCGGGGCGGAACGACCCGAGGGAATTTATTGGTCCTGTTCGTCCCGCACAAACTGGGCGGCCCGTGCCACCAGTTCCGTGGCGCTGTCCAGACCCAGTTTCTGCTTGATGCCCGCCCGGTGGGTTTCCACCGTGCTGGTGGCGACATGCAGCTTGGCGGCGATCTGGCGGGTCCCCAGCCCTTCCCCCAGCAAACGGAACACATCCAGTTCCCGGTCGCTCAGCAGGTCCGCCGGCGCGCCCTCGCCGGCCTCCCGGGCGCGCTTGGGCTGACTGAGCATCCGGCAGACCATGTTTTCGCTCAGCGCCAGATGTCCTTCCAGGACTTTCCGCAATCCCTCCAGCACCACGCCGACCGGCTCGCGCTTCATGACATACCCCTTGGCGCCGGCGCGGATCGCCCGCTCGGCATACAGGTTTTCGTGATGCATGGACAACACCAGCATCGGCAGCCCCGGATCCAGCGCATGGAGGTCCTTGATCAGATCCAGCCCGTTGCCGTTTTCCATCGTCAAATCCACGATGACGGCATCCGGCCGGCAGCGGCCGATGGCGGCCAGCGCGCCGCGGGCATCGCCCGCTTCCCCGCAGGCCATCAGGTCGGTCTGCTGGTTCAGGACCTTGGCCAAGCCATCGCGCAGCAGCGGATGATCGTCCACGATCAGGATTCGCTTGCGTCCGTTTTGTTTTTCCGGGGTGGGTTTCATGTGGGTTCCTCCTGTTGATCCAACCGGGTGCGGGTCAGCAGGCAGCGGATAGTCGTCCCCTGTCCCGCCGCCCCTTCGATCCAGAACGATGCGCCGATCAGACCCGCCCGATAGCGCATGATGCCCAACCCCATTCCCGTGGAATCGGCGGCGCCCGCCGGCAGCCCCTTCCCCGTGTCCCTCACCGTCAGTTCCAGCTTCGCCGGTGTGGCTTCCAGGCGGATCACAATCCGGTCGGCACGGGCATGCTTGGCCGCGTTGGTCGCCGCTTCCTGGGCGATCCGGTACAACTGGCCCGCCGTTTCCATGTCGTCCAGCGTGATTTCATCCGGCCCTTCGTAGCGGCATTCGATGTGGAACAGCTCCTGGGTGCGCAGCGCCAGTTCCTGCAGGGCGGCCGTCAGCCCCCCCCGGCGCATGTCCACCAGCATCAACCCCCGGGCCATGGCGTGGGCACGGTCGGCCGCTTCCTCCACCAGCCGCGCCAGCTTGCCCGCCTCCGCCGCTTCCGTCCGTCCCGCCCGCGACAGTTCTTCCTTCATGGCTTCCGCCAGATAGCCGATGCCGGTCAGCGACTGCCCCAGGCTGTCGTGCAAATCGCGCCCGATCCGCTGCCGCTCCACTTCGCTGGCGTTGAGGATTTCCGCTTCCAGCTGGCGCCGCACCGTGATGTCGCGCATGGTCCCGGCCACCCGCGGACGCCCGCCCCGCGCCGGACTCATCAGCCACCCGCGGGCCTCGATCCAGCGGATCGAGCCGTCCGGGCGCACCACCCGCGCCTCCAGCGGCTCGAATTGACCTTCCTTGAGTCCCGTGCGAAACACCTCCAGCGCATGGGCTTGATCGTCCGGATGCAGGCTGTTCACCCAGGTGAATACGCCGGGTCGGTTTTTCGTGGGCGGGCGCCCCCAGATCTGCTCGAAGGCGGGACTGACATACAGCGCGTCGCCGGTCTTTGCGTCAATCAGCCAGAACACTTCCTGGATGATGTCCGTCATCTGCCGGAACTGGGCCTCGCTCTCGGCCAGGGCCTGGCGCGACGCCTCCAGTTCCGCCGTGCGTTCCTTGACCCGGCGTTCCAGTTCCACCGTGGCCTGATGCAGCGCCCGCTCCACCCGCAGCCGCGCCGTGATGTTGCGCACCGTCGCCCACATGCCCAGCGGCTCTCCCGCCTCATCCCGGATCAACACCGTGCGCAGCTCGATGGGAATGATCGTGCCGTCCCGGTGGCGGTATTCCTTCTGGTAAATGTCCGAATAGCCGCGCGTCATGACCAGGTCCGCCAGGATCTGGACTTCCCCGGCATGCCAGCGTTCCGGGGTGATGTCCTGGTAGGTCAGTTCCGAGAGTTCCTCCTGGGAATAGCCGACCAGAGTCTGGAACGCAGCATTGGTTTCCAGAATCCGCCCGCTCAGGTCCGTGCGGCAGAACGCATCGCGCATGCTTTCGTGCAGCAGGCGGTACTTGGCCTCCGATTTCCGCAGCTCCTCTTCCGCCCGTTTGCGCTCGGTGATGTCCAGTTCGATCCCGTCCCAGACGATATGGCCGCTGGGCATGCGCCGCGGAGCGGCACACGCATAAATCCAGCGGATGTCCCCGGATGGATGCCGGCAGCGCATCTCCACGTGCATCGGCGTCATGGTCTTGCCTGCCTGGATGGTCCGGGCGGCCAGTTGCGGACGGTCTTCCTCGACGACCTGCTCGTACAGCCGTCTGGCATCCGCCATCACCTCGTCCGGCGTGAGGCCATGCAGCAGTTCCACGCCCTGGCTGACATACAGAAACTGCCGTTTTTCGCCCATCTGGCCGGAATCCAGCTGGTAAATCAACCCGCCGGGCAGATTGTCGCTCAGGACCTGGATCCGGGCCCGGCTCTCGATCAGGGCTTCTTCCGCCTGCTTGCGTTCGGTGACATCCCATTCCAGGCCGTCCCACACCAGATGCCCGTTGGGAAGCCGTCGCGGGGCGGATGTGAACAGCCGCCACCGAAGCTCTCCGCCGGGAAGCCGGCAGCGGACCTCCGCGGCAAAAGGCGTCATGGTTTCGGCGGCCCGTTTTTCCAGTTCCGCGACCCGGGGCCGGTCGTTTTCGTGCACCTGCCCGTACAGGGCTTCGGCATCCGCCAGCACCTCGGCAATGGTCAGCCCGTGCAGTTTTTCCACGCCCTGGCTGATCAGACGGAAGTGGCGCTCCGTCCCGTCCACGCCGGAATCAATCTGATACACCAGCCCGCCCGGCAGATTGTCGTTGAGCGCCCGCCAGCGGGCCTGGCTCTCTTTCAGGGCATCTTCCGTCTGCCGGCGCTCCGTGATGTCCAGCACCATCCCCACGGAACGAACCAGGCGGCCATGGTCATCCCGGGAATGAAAACACTTTTCGTGCACCCAGCGCACTTCCCGGCTTTTCCGGCGCACGATCCGATGCTCGATTTCGTAGGAGTCGTTCCCGTTGTGCAGCGATTCCCGGTAGGCGGCATGCACGTTCGCGCGGTCTTCCGGATGCACGCATTCCAGAAACGCCTCGTAGGTCCCGGCGAATTCTTCCGGCTTCAGATCGAATATCCGGTGCACTTCGTCGGACCACGTCAGTTCGTCGGTGCCGGCATCCAGTTCCCAGCTGCCCAGATGCGCCAGTTCCTGGGCGCGGTTCAGGCGATCCCGGCTTTCGCGCAGTTCCTGTTCGGCCTGCTTGCGCTTGGTGATGTCCAAACTGCTCCCCCGGTAGCCGAGCAGGGCGCCATCGGCCCCGAGAATGGGTTCCGCCGTTGTCGAAACCCAGAAAATCGTCCCGTCCCTCGCCAGCACCGGGTTTTCGAAATTCTCGAAGCACGCACGGGACCGCATGACTTGAAAGGCGGCGGCCTTGAGCTCCTCGCGCCGTTCAGGGGGATGAAAGTCGTAAAAGTGCCGCTTGCCGATGATCTCCTCGGGCCGATAGCCGGCCAGATCCAGGCAGACCTCGTTCATGTAGGTGTAGAGCCCGGAGGCATCCACCTCCCAGACCAGCATGCGGCTCTGTTTCGCAATCTCCTTGAACCGTTCATCCCGCTCGCGGAGCGCCGCCTCGGCCCGCTTGAGATCGGTGATGTCCACGGATACACCCAGAATGGCCGGATCCGGCAGATCGGAACAGGTAAAGGGAATTTTGGCAGTGGACAGAATGCGCCGGCGCCCCTGGCTGTCGGTGATGGTTTCCTCGGGAACAACCAGCGGAGTCCCCGACGCCATCACCGCCAGATCGTCCTCGCGGAAATGCCGCACTTCCTCCGTTGAGGCGTCGAACTGCGCATCGGTCTGTCCCAGGATATTCTCCACGGTGGTGCCGTAGGCCTCGGCAAGCGCCCGGTTGGCCAGGATGAACCGGCCTTCCGCATCTTTCGCGAAAATAAAGTGGGGCACCAGATCCATGATCTGGCGAAGCTGCTGCTCGCTCTGCTTCACCGCTTCCTCGGCGCGCACGCGCGCCGACATGTCGCGGGTGATGCCGTGGACTTCCAGCCGGCCGCTGCGGGGGTTCCGCACAATCCGGCATACGGCTTCGGACGGCACCCTGCGGCCATCCTTGCAGGGCTGGAGAATCTGCAGCGTGAAAAATGCGTTTTCGTCGATCTCGCCGCGGAGAAACCGGGCAACGGATTGCTCCAGCAGCGCCGCCACTTCCCCCCGCTGCTCCGGCACCAAAGCCTCCTCGAACGGGCTGGCGAGAATTTCCTCGGGAGTGTACCCCCGCAAGGCTTCAACCGACGGGCTGACATATGAAAAGCGGCTCTCTTCGGCGTCGAACACCCAGGCCACATCCTTCATGCTTTCCGTCAGCATGCGGAACTGGGCTTCGCTCTCGCGCAGGGTTTCCTGGGCCACCCGGCGCTCCGTGATGTCGCGCACGATCGCCACGAGCCGTCCTTCCGGGCGGGTCGGGTCGCCCTAGGCCGCAATGGAGATTTCAAACCAGCGCTTGCCGGACGGAGTGGCCAGCGGATAGACGCTGCCCCGATGGAATCCGTGCGCCACGGCATCCTGAATCGCCCAGTCCACGATCCCCCGGGCCGGCTCCGGCAGCACTTCGTTCATGGTCCGCCCCAGAAAGCGATCGGGGGGCACATACAGCCGGTCCAGGGTCGGTGCGTGATAGTCGTGAATGCGCCCGTCGGGGTCCAGCACGAACAGCAGATCCGGCAGGGCTTCCAGCATCGCCTGCAGCCGGTCGTAGGCTTCTTTCCACCGCATGGGCCCCGGGCCGGAACCACGCCCGGAACCCGGGGACGGCGAAACGGGACTGGGCGGTTGCGGCGTCATCGGGTTTTCGCCCACAGAATGGAACTCCCCGCCCCGCTTGGCAAGCGGGGAGTTGAGCCCTCCCGTCGAATCTTTGCTGAATTCAGCCCCCCGCCTCCGGCGGATTCACCCCCCGAGCCGCTGCTTCAGCGCCTCGGCCGCCAGCTGCGGGTTGGCTTTCCCGCGCGACAGCTTCATGACCTGCCCCACCAGGAACTTCAGCGCGGCCTCCTTGCCGCTCCGATAATCATCGGCCACCTTCGGGTTCGCGGCGATGGCCTCGTCCGCGAAGCCGTCGATCGCCCCCGTGTCGCTCACCTGCGCCAGCCCCTTCTGCTCGACGACCGCCGCCGGATCCCCGCCCTCGTCGAACAGAACTTGAAACACTTCCTTCGCCGCCGAGGAACTGATGGTCTTGGCATCCACCAGCGCGATCAGCTTCGCCAGGGCCGCGGGCGTGATCTTCGCTTCGGCGACGGCGCTGCCCTGCTCGCCCAGCGCCCGCAGCACCTCGCCCATCACCCAGTTGGACGCCGCCTTGTAGTTGCCTGACGCCTGCGCGACTGCCTCGAAATATTCGGCGATCGCCCGGTCGGCGGTCAGCACGCCGGCGTCGTATTCCGGCAGGCCGTAGTCGCCGATGAACCGCGCGCGCCGCGCCGCCGGCAGTTCCGGCAGTTCCGCGCGCCAGGCCTCGACCGTC
>JAHDSS010000094.1 GCA_018432565.1 Kiritimatiellia bacterium | reverse complement strand
CGGCAGCAGCTGGTCGAAGAGATACTGCCCGTCCGCATCGGTGGTCCGGGTGGCCAGCAGCGTCTCGCCGGCATCATAGAGGCCGTTGGCGTTCCCGTCCGCATAGAGCCGGACTTCCACGCCGGGCACCCCCGGCTCGGTATAGTCCTGGTCTCCGTTGCGGTTGACGTCCCAGAACACCGTGTCGCCGATCGCGCCGTAGGGGGCAAACCCGAAATCGGCGTCCGGATACGTGCTGCCGCCGCTGATCGTTGCGTCGTGATACGTGGCCGTCGTGGGATGCCAGACGTTTCCGAAGACATCGACGGGCAGGCCGGCATCCGCGTCGTCCACGACGACGCGGTACTGTCCGTCCGGCAGGGAACCGAACAGGTAGGTGCCCGCGGCGCTCGTGTTCGTGGTCCGCAGCGGCCACCAGGTTCCGTTGGCCTGGCAGTAGAGGGTGACGAGCACGTTGGAGATGCCCGTCTCCTGATAGCCGGACTGGATCCCGTCGGCGTTCACGTCTTTCCACACCGTGTCGCCGATCGCTCCGTTTCCGTAGGGCCAGAATCCGAAGTCCTGGTCGAAGTTGTCGGCGTTGACGATCGTCACGACGCTGCGGCCGTCCTTGGCACCCCAGGGATCCGCCGTCACGATGGAATTGGCCGGCAGGTCGGGGTCGTCCCGGTCCACCATGACCAGGTACGTGTTCGTCGCGAACAGGTTCGTGAAGACGTAATACCCGTTGGTGGCGGTGACCGTCGAGGCGATGAAGGCATCCGTGTTGGTGTTCACCACCCCGTCGCCGTTGGCGTCTTCGTAGAGCCGGACCGTGACGTTGGAGATCCCTCCCTCGGATTCGACGTTCTGGACGCCGTTGCTGTTCCAATCGTAGAACAGCGTGTCGCCGATCCGGTACGCCCCCGAGCGGGCGTAGCTGAAGTCTGTCCGCCCCACCCCGCCGAGCGGAACCGTCACCGCGGAATAGTTCGCGGTGTTGGTTCCGTCCGTATCCCACGACGCTGCCCACGCCCCGCTGCCCAGCGTTCCGGAGTTGGTCGCGACATAGACCGTGTAGGTGCCGCTGAAATTGCCGGTGAAGCGGAAATAACCGTTGGAGGTCGTGACGTTGGTGGCGATGGAGGCGCCGGGGCCGCAGGGCGACGGGCCGGCGCACAGATAGACCGTCACGTTGGTCATCCAGTTTTCGCCGTCCTCGCGATAGGTCTCCTG
>JAHDSS010000434.1 GCA_018432565.1 Kiritimatiellia bacterium | reverse complement strand
GCCCCACACCACCGGCCCCGTCTCGTACGCCACCGGTTTCCCGTTTTTCGTCACCCGCTTGCCGTTGCTCTCCATGTCCCCCTGCTGGAAATAGGCCGCGAAGCGCGACAAATACTGATCGTACGGCAGCAGCGCCGTGCTCTGCGCCCCGAAGAAATTCCCGTGCCAGATCCCCAGCAGCGCCAGGATCACCGGCGCGTTGCGCTCGAACGGCGCCGTCGCGAAATGCCGGTCCATCTCGTGGTAGCCGTCGAGCATCCGGATGAAGTTCTCCGGCCCGATCGCAATCATCAGCGGCAAGCCGATCGCCGACGTCAGCGAGTACCGCCCGCCCACCCAGTCCCAGAATCCGAACATGTTGTCGGGGTTGATCCCAAAGGCCTTCACTTCCTCCGCCGCGGTGGAGACCGCCACGAAATGCCGCGCCACGGCGACCGGATCGCCCAGCTTTTCCAGCAGCCAGGCCTTGGCCGTCTCCGCGTTGGTCATCGTCTCCTGCGTCGTGAAGGTCTTGGACGCCACGATGAACAGCGTTTCCGCCGCGTCCAGGTCGCGCGTCGCCTCGACGATGTGCGTGCCGTCCACGTTGGAGACAAACCGCACCGTCAGGTTGCGCTGACTGTAGGGCTTCAGCGCCTCAACCGCCATCACCGGCCCGAGATCGCTGCCGCCGATGCCGATGTTGACGATGTTCCGGATCGGCTTTCCCGTGAACCCGAGCCACCGGCCCGAGCGCACGAGATCGGCAAACCCGCTCATCTTCTCCAGCACCGCGTTCACCCCCGGCATCACGTCCCTGCGGTCCACCAGAATCGGCGTGTTGGACCGGTTGCGCAGCGCGATATGCAGCACCGGGCGCTTCTCGGTCTCGTTGATCTTCTTCCCCGAGAACATCGCGTCGATCTCGCCGCGCAGATCCGCCATCGGGCACAGCGCCTGCAACAGCCGCATCGTCTCGGCCGTGATCCGGTTCTTCGAGTAATCCAGATACCAGCCGCATGCCTCCAGACTGAACGCCCGGGCGCGCGCCGGATCCGCCGCAAACAGCTCCCGCAGCGACACCGCCTTCAGTTGCGCGGCGTGCGCCTTCAGCGCCTTCCATTCCGGGGTCGTGTCGAGTCTCTTGCGGCGGGGCATGGCGGCGTCCTTTCAGGAATGGAATATTGGAATAAGGGAATCCGGGAATGATGGCTATTGCTTCAACAACCGGAACTCAGTGTTTCCCGCTGTTCCAGTATTCCATCACTCCACCGTTCCATCCTTCCATTCTTCCATTCGCTCTTCCTACTTCTTCACCTTGATCTTCTTGAACCGCCCAATCTTCGGCAGTTGGCCCACGATGGGCGCCGCGTAGTCCAAAAACGCCTTCGTGACGTCGCAGCCGTTCTTCGCGATGTACGCGTCGGGCATGTGGCGCGTCTCCTTCGCCACGCTGCGCAGCTCCACCCGCTCGAAATGCACCTGGTACTTTTTGCCCTTCTTGCGGCGGATCGCCACGCTGCCGTCAATGTCCCCGCTGGTGGCCAGCCGGACCGCCTCGCGGCCGGCGGCAAACGCCTCCTTGGCGTCGTTCTCCGACACCACGCCCGGGAACGACCGCTGCAGATAACCGAACGTGTCGGCGCGCACGCGCGAAATGTCCGTCTTCTGCTTGATCAGTCCCACCAGGAAATCACCCAGCGCCCCGGTCCCGGAAAGCTGCACGTTGCCGTGGCTGTCCACCTCCTTGGTGTACGCGGCCGCAATCGGCGTCCCGTCGGCGTCCACGATGCCCTCGGATACCGCCACGACGCAGCGGCCATGCTTTTGGTAGGCCTTCTTCACTTCGGCGGCGAAACGGGTCACGTCGAACGGACGCTCCGGCAGATAGATCAGGTGCGGGCCCGCCCCCGGATAGGTGCGCGCCAGCGCCGCCGCCGCCGTCAGAAACCCGGCGTGACGCCCCATCACGATGTTGATCTTCACTCCCGGCAGCGCCGCGTTGTCCAGGTCGTCGCCCATGAACGCCTGCGCCACGAACTTCGCCGCGCTGGCCCACCCCGGCGTGTGGTCGTTCTCCCGCAGGTCGTTGTCCACCGTCTTCGGAATGTGGAAGCAGCGCAGCTGGTAGCCCGCTTTCTTCGCTTCCTCGTTGATGATGTGCGTGGTCTCGGCCGAATCGTTCCCGCCGATGTAGAAGAAATAGCGCACGCCGTGCTTCTTCAGCTTCTCGAAAATCTTCGCGCAGTCTTCCGGCGTCGGCTTCTTGCGCACCGATCCCAGCCCCGACGACGGCGTGTTCGCCACCGCCTGCAGCGTGTGGACGTTCTCGCGCCCCAGATCAATCAGATCCTCGCCGAGGATGCCCTTGATCCCGTGCAGCGCCCCGTAGATCTTCTTGATCTCCTTGTGCTTCTTTGCCTCCATCACCGCCCCCACCAGGCTCTGGTTGATCACCACCGTCGGACCCCCGCTCTGCGCAATCAGCATGTTGCCGGCGATTTGTTTGGTTTTCTGTGACATAAAACGTTTTCCCTTTCGAAAGTTTCTGGCTTTTT
>JAHDSS010000088.1 GCA_018432565.1 Kiritimatiellia bacterium | reverse complement strand
CGCGGCGTTCAGCTCCGCGATGTTCCCGCCGTTCACGAGCAGGTCCCCGCAGGTCGGTTCGATCAGCCGGTTGAGCAGGCGCAGCAGCGTGGACTTGCCGCTGCCGGACAGGCCCATGATCACAAACGTCTCCCGCTTGCGGATCTCAAAGGTTGCGTTGACCACCGCCGGCGTGCAGCCGGTCTTTTTGAGGATGTCCGCGCGCGGACGGCCGGCATCGGCCATGCGCCGGGCCTCGCCCGGCCGCGGACCGAAGATCTTGTAGAGCGCCCGCGCCTCGATAATGGCCGGGCACTCCGGCGCTTCGGATTGTGCTTCCATCCGCGTTCTCCTAGAAATAATAGCCGAAGTTGATGTTGAACCGGCCGTTCCACTCGTCGTTGCGGTTGGCGCCGAAATCCCCGACGGAGGCGCTGCCGTAGGTCTCGCCGTCACCGTAGTCGTCGCCCTCGTCCCCGACAAAGTAGTTGCCGCTGGAGATCGCGTAGTCCACATAGATGGTCCAGTTGCCGCGGGCGATCGCCATGCCGGTCACGTTCATCGCGCTGTCGTTGAACCCGCCGTTGGCATCTGATCCGTCCTTCACGATCACGCTGTAATCGTTGTAGAACGTGATCGAATCGATCCAGGAGACCGGCTCCCGGATGGTGTAGGACACGGCGACGGACGGAATCAACCCCCGGCTGGCCACCGGCCAGGCGAAATCGTAGGCGCCCATGTTGATCAGGTCCGCGCAGGGCCGGACACCCTCCGCCGTTTCGCGGTACTCCGGATCGAAGTCGTATCTCGTCAGCTGCAGCATGACGCCGACCGGCCCGAACGTGCTTTTGGCGTGCGCGCTGACTGCGTAGGCATCCGAGTCCGCGGCGCGCTCGTCCTGCGCCTCCAGCCGCGACCACTGGGCCGACAGGCCGATGTCGGTCTTGAGCTTCTCGACGGCATAGACGGCGCGGGCGTTCAACTGATGGGTGTCCTGGTACGCGCCCGGTATGTCTCCGGCGTCTTCATCCACGACCGCGTAGGAGTAGCGCGCGCTGTCGGCGGACGTCCCGGCGCCGTTGGGCATGTCGCGCAGATAGTAGGCGGCATCCAGCGTCAGGGCGCCAAAGCCCCGGGTGTATTTCACGCCCAGTTTCATGTGGTCGGACAGCCCCACGTAATAATGCTGGTCGAAAAACCAGCTGTTGGCGGGACCGTAAGGGCCCACGCCGAAGGGAATCCGGTTCAACCCCACTTCGATCCGCCCCAGTTTGTCGCTCTCGTAGCCCGCCCAGCCGGTGTGCAGGAAATTGTAGCCGTCATACCAGCGGTACTCCGCCTTGCCCAGCCAGCCGTCCTTCTCGAAATCCAGATTGACCCGGAACACATCCAGCTCGAAATCGCCGCCGTTGCCGCCCCGTTGCGGCCCGCCGGTATCGTCTTTGGCGTAATCCCCCTGCACGTAGCTGGCCCGAAGCGCCCCGCCAATCTTCAGCGGTCCCGCCTCGATGCCGCCGAATCCCCACGCACTCGCCGCTCCCAGCGCCGTCAGCGCCGCCATCACTCTCCATACCCGGTCGCCATTCGTCTGTCGTCTCATGCGGAATCTCCTTTCGGTTGCATGGCGGCCGCTTCCCCATCCTCCCCGTCCGGGAACCGTGCATGACATCTGTTCCGGACCCAGCGACCAGCCGCCACGGTGTCCTCTTTCTAGCCTGGCGTGTGGACCCAATTTGCCAAAAAGCCGGAATTTGTCAACCCAATTCTTCCGCAATTCATTGCAATCAAAGCCAATGAGAATCGTTTACCCTGAAATCCACGGCGGGAATTCCTCCCCCCATCCCCCCGGAGCGCCGGTAATCAGCCGGGCAGATCGGCTGCGGTGCCGATTTTATAGCCGAGGGTGGCTTCGGCGATGTTCCGTCCGTCGCG
>JAHDSS010000311.1 GCA_018432565.1 Kiritimatiellia bacterium | reverse complement strand
TCCGCCTCTGGACCCTCGGCTCCGCCCGCAACCTGTTCCTCGAGGACGAAATCGGCTCCCTCGAACCCGGCAAACAGGCCGATCTCGTCGTCTTCAACACCGATCTGCGCAAAATGCCCACCCTCTGGTTCCTGCTCACCCACGACATCGGCCTGGGCACCCTGGACCACTTCGTCGATCTGACCATGGTCGGCGGCGAAGACGTCTATGTCCGCGGCCGCTCCCCCGAAGAACAGAAAAAACGCCCGCCGCGCTTCAAGGGCCGCGCCGAACGCCGCCGCCGCCTCCAGGCCCAGAGCGGCACCCTCTAAGGAGTCCCCGCATGACCCCTGCCCACCGCTGGTTCCGCCTGACCCTTTTGGTCGTCCTGACTCTTTCCGCCGCCGCCCGGTCCGAACCCGTCCGCGCCCCCGGCGAAGAAGCCGCCGCCCTCGCCTTCACCGCCACCAGCCGCGTCGGCTTCGACGACCCGGACCATCCCGAGCTCTCCGGCCGCGTCTCCCTCCAGGAATCCGCCCTCTCCGCCCCCCTCGCCCATGCCGAGATCGAAGAACTCACCCTCGCCGCCGGCGCCGTCGCCGGCTGGACCCGGCT
This sequence comes from Kiritimatiellia bacterium, assembly GCA_018432565.1. Taxonomy (GTDB): domain Bacteria; phylum Verrucomicrobiota; class Kiritimatiellia; order CAIQIC01; family Lenti-01; genus JAAZFE01. Next base: position 2,675 of record JAHDSS010000311.1, on the reverse strand, counting down.
GGAGTTCCGCGGGCATCCGGACCTCGACACCGAAGACCTCTACGGCCTCGCCGCGCTTCTCATGGCCGCCCGGCCCGCCGAATCCGGCTGGGGCTGGTCCACCCTCGCCATGCCCGGTTTCTATTCCGATTTCCGCTCCGGGCGCACCGGCGAGGGCAAGCTGTTCCTCTACGGCACGGCCGACTACGCTTTCTCCCCCGCCTGGCGCGCACAGCTCGGCCTCGCCTTCGACACCGCCTTCGGCAATCCCGCGGTCTATCCGGTCGGCGGCGCCGTCTGGCAGGCCACCGACACCCTCGCCGTCCGCCTGCTGCTGCCGTCCCCCTCCGTCTATTGGGCGCCCTCCGACCGCTGGGGACTCTTCGCCTTCGCCCGGCCCGCCGGCGACCGCTGGATCGTCGACGACGACCAGTCCGGCGAACAGGAATTTCTCATCGAAGCCTGGCGCGCCGGCCTCGGCGCCGAATGCCGCCTCTGGCAAGCCGCCTGGCTGCGTCTCGCCGCCGGCCTCGAATTCGACCGCCGCTACGAAGCCCGCGACGGCGGACGCACCCTCCTCGACGACCGGGTGGACGACGCGGCCTTCCTCTCCGCCGCCCTCGTCTTCTATTGATCCGCCCCCCCCGCCCGCCTTCTTCAGACCCCCACTGCCTTGACCCGCCGGTTCCGGCCCCAGACCCCCACGGCCTTGTGCCGTGGGTGAATCAGTTCCGCCCATCCGCCTCGCCCTGTGCCTTCAGACCCCCACGGCCTTGTGCCGTGGGTGAATCAGTTCCGCCCATCCGCCTCGCTTTTCCGCCCCGAGGCCAGCACGCGGTCCACCCGTTCCAGCAGCGTCGCCGCATCCACCCGCTCCTCCAGCGTGCGCGCCAGATCCCCGAACCCCCGGAAGCCGCGCAGATACCGCACCAGATGCGGACGCATCACCAGACACGCCGTCAGATCGGCGCCCAGCTTCAGCTCTTTCTTTCCCCGCCGCGCCATCAACTCCATCTCCCGCCGCAGATGCTCTCGGATCGTCGCGCGCACTTCGTCCACCGTAGGCATCCGCGGTTCGCGCCCCGCCGCCAGATCCCGCACATCGCGAAACCACCACGGATTCCCCAGCGGCGCCCGACCGACCATGACGCCGTCCGCGCCCGTTTCCGCCGCCATCCGGAACACGTCCGCCGGCGCCTTCACCCCCCCGTTGCCGATCACCGGAATGGTCCGCACCCGCTTCACTTCGGCAATCATCGCCCAGTCCGACGGCCCGGAATGCCGCACGCTCGCCACCCGCCCATGCAGGAAAACCGCCGCCGCCCCCGCCGCCTCCGCGCCGGCCGTCGTTTCCATCACGTTGACCGTGTCCGCGCACCAGCCGATCCGCGTCTTCAGCGTCACCGGCAGCCGCCCCGCCACCGCCGCCGCCACCTGCCGCACGATTTCCGCCATCTTCGCCGGATCGCGCATCAGCCCCGCCCCGTCCCCCCGGTTGCGGATCTTCGGCATCGGACAGCCCGCATTGATGTCCAGGAAATCAAACGCCCCCAGTCCCGCGATCCAGTCCGCCGCCTCCGCCATCACCCCCGCATCGGAGCCGTACAGCTGCGCCCCGATCGGATGCTCCTCGCCCCATCGCTCCAGCACCCGGGACGTCCGCAGGCGGTTGCGCACCAGCCCCTGCGAACTCGCCATCTCCGTCACCACCGCCCCGCACCCCTGCTCCAGGCACAGCGACCGGAACGCCCCGTCCGTGTACCCCGCCATCGGCGCAAGAAAAACCGGCCACTCCACCCGGAGCGGCCCGATCTGCAGCGGCTTCAACACACCTTCGCCCATGCCCCGCATCCTACCCCGATGCCCCGCCGCGCCGCAACTCCGGCATCACGCCCGTCCGGCCGGGCCGGTGGGATCGTGGCCTTCCCCGTCTCGATGAACGCCGCGGTCAGCGATACGCTCAAATCGTCGGCGCGGCAGCCGCCCCGAATGCTTCATGGCCTGCCTCTGACCTCCGCCGGTTTCGCTTTTTCCGGATTTTCCACGCCGTGGAAACCGGTTTTCCACGCTATGGAAAAAACAGTCCGGATTTTCCACGCCATGGAAAATTTTCCGCCGGATTTTCCACGCTATGGAAAACTATTTTCCACGGCGTGGAAAACTCAGCCGTGGGGCGGGCGATAGATCCGGCGGAACAAGCCGGCCAGCAGGGGGTTCTTCGCGATGCGCAGGCGCCGGCGCAGCTCGCCGCAGGCCACCCCCCCCTGCATCCGCACGCGCCGCAAGGCAAACACCGGCGTCCCCGGCCGGTTGGCCCCGCAATCCATGGACAGCGCCGCCTCGTAGCCCGCCAGCAGCGCGGCCTCGACCGCCACGTCGTCGTATTCGCCCCACGGCCAGCTCATCGCCCGCGCCGCCCGCCCCGTCAGCTCTTCGAGCCGCTCGCGGCACAGCGTGAATTCGTTCAGACAGAATTCGATCCGCTCGCTCGTCGTGCGCTCGATCAGCTTCGATTCCAGCAGCTGGTCGCTGGACGCCGGCCAGAAGCCGTTGTGGGCATAGGCCGACCCGCTGGGATACATCGGCAGGCCGTCGCGCAGTTCCAGGTAGATGCCCCGCACGCCGGGATGCATGTCGCCGGGCTCGCGGTCAATGGGCTTGTCCGAACGGAAGCAGGCCTGATGGGTATGGGAGTG
>JAHDSS010000451.1 GCA_018432565.1 Kiritimatiellia bacterium | reverse complement strand
CTGGAGACCGCCGGCGCCCTGCTGCGCGGCCTTGCCGCCTGGCGCGGGGCGGTGCCGGACGTCACCCTGTGGGGCGGGACAGCCGTGGCCATGGTGGTCATCGGTCTGACCACACAACTGTGGGACGGCGATCGGTTGTGGACGGGGGCCCGCTGGATTGTCTCGCGGCCGGCCTGGGCGCTGGGTGCGGCTGGCGCCCTGGTGTGTACGGTGATCCTGGCGCTGGGTCCCGAAGGCGTCGCTCCCTTTATCTATTTTCAGTTCTAAGGCGGAACCCAGAGGTTAGAAGCCAGAGGTCAGAGATCAGAAGTCAGAGGTCAGAGATCAGAAGTCAGAGGTCAGAGGTCAGAAGTGAAAACCAAATTGAAATCCGCGGGACATCCCGCCGGCGCGCCGCGGCCGGGCATGCCGTTGGGACGGGCCTGGCGCGGGTTGCTGGCGTTTTATCTGGTGGCGTTGGCATTGAATGCGGTTTCGCTGCACCGCAACAACGAGCAGATGCCCTTCGGGCCGCTCCGCTCGTTCTGGGTGGCCGTCAGCGCCCCCGCGGCGCGGGTCGCCGCCGCCACGGGCCTGGACCGGCCCCGGGAGTTTCTCGCGCGGACGATCGGGGCCGCCTTGAACCGATAATGTGTCACAACTGGTTTGTCATTCCATCCGATACAGCATACAATCACAGGTCATGAAAGAACGCAGATGCATACATCGCCGGGCGGGATGGCTCCGGCTTTGGGGGACTCCATGGCTGGCGCTGACGGGATTGGCGCTGACGGTGGCGATCGGGCGGGCGGAGACGCCGGCCGCCGCCAGTCCGGTGCTGCTGCTGGGCGATTCCATGATGCGCCTGCCGGGCCAGGCCATGGAACGGGAGCTGGCGCGCCTGCCGGGAATCGAAGCCCGATCGTTCTCCGGCATCGGGACCGGCCTGGCCCGGCTGGATGCCTTTGACTGGCTCGGGAAAATTGATGAACTGTGCGCGGAGCATCGTCCGAAGGTGGCCGTAGTGGCGCTGGGCGCCAACGACCGCCAGCCGATGAAGCTGCCCGGTCCGGGCGACGTGGTGCCGCCCGGGTCCCCGGAGTGGAACGCGGAATACGCCGCCCGCATCGGACAGGCCATGGACCGCCTGGCCGCCGGCGGATGCGAACGGATCATCTGGCTGCTGTTGCCGCCCATGCGGGATTCGGTGGTGGATGCCTTTGCCCGAAACGTCAACCAGGCCATTGTCGCCGAAGCCGCCCGCCGGCCCGGCGTGACGGCCCATGATTTCTCCCGTCTGGTCGCGGACCGGCGGACCGGCGGCTATACGGACCGGATCATGGATCCGCAAACCGCCGCCGCGATCCGGGTGCGCGATCCTGACGGAATCCATCTGACCCCCGACGGCGCGCGCCTGCTCGCCCTGGCCCTGATCCGGGAGTACTGGCCATGAAACATCAACCGCCTCCGATGGTCTGGCGCCGGCTGCCGCAGCGCCGGATCCGACTCCGTCCGAAAACCGTCTGCCTGCTGCTGGGCATCTGCGGGATTCTGGTGCTGCTGCCCGGCTGGACCCGGCAGGCGCCGGACGCCTACGAGCCGGCCACCACCCAGGCCATTGATCGCCTGATCCGCACCACCCAGCGGGGCGGGGAGGGGGTGGAGCCTTTTCTGATCCAGGAGGGCGAAGCGGATCCGCGTCCGGCGTTGTCCGAGAACAACGATCTGGAACAGGCGATTTTGCTGATGCAGGAAAAGGACTATGCCGCCGCCATCCCGCTGCTGGAGGGCGCGCTGAAGGCCCAGCCGACGGTCGAAGCCATCTGGGAAGCCCTGGGCTGGTGCTATCACAACACCGGCCGCAGCGATGAAGCCGAACAGCTCTGGCAGCAGTATCTCACCCTTCGGCCGGAATCGCCCAAGGCCCACAGCCTGCTGGCCCAGATGGCCGTGCTGCGCAGCGATTGGCGTGCCGCCGACCGCTACCTGAAAGCGTCCCTGCGCTACGACCCCGACAATTACGACGTGCGTTTCTGGCACGCCCAGAATCTGTTCCGCCTGGGCCGGCTCGATGCCGCCACCGCGGACATGGAACAGCTGGTCGCCGAGGACGAGTACCGGTTCGATGTCCAGCTGGACCTGGCCCGCCTCTATACCCTGCTGCAGCGCTATGAGGAAGCCCTGGCGCTCTGGGCCCGGATCGTCAAAGAAGTCCCGGGCAATCTGGGATTTCGCACGGAGTACGCCCGCGCCCTGATGGTGGCCGGCGAGCTGGAAGAAGCCGACGCCCAGGCCCGCCGGATTCTGGAAGAGGATCCGGACAACGCGGACGTGATGCTCCTGCGGGCCGACCTGGCGGAAATGACCCAGCGTCCCGAGGACATGGTGGAATCCCTGCGGGAGCTGATGGATTCGGCGCGCGACGACGAGGTCCGGGGCAAGCTGAACGCGCGGCTTGCGGCGCGCCTGGTCGCCCTGCACCGGCGGGATGCCGACCGCTGGCCGCTGGATCTGGCCCTGGAGCAGTACGAAGCCGCCATCGAGACCGCCCCGCACTACGTCCCGTGGCAGAACCAGTACGCCCAGCTCGCGGTCATGGCCCGGCAGCCGGTCAGGGCGCGCCGCGCCGCCGACCGGATTCTGAAGGAGTTCAATCCCAACAACCAGCAGGCGCTGCGGACCCGGTTCGAAGTGGAAATGCTCGCCAGGAATTTCGATGCCGCCGAACGCGCCATGAACGATCTGTACGACCGCTTTCAGCCCAAGGATCCCTACCGGCATCTCGATCGTGCGCGCCTGGAAGTGGCCCGCGGCCGCTATCAGAACGCCATGGATGCCCTGGACCGCCTGGAGGAGATCGGCAACCAAGGGGCGGTGTTCACCCTGCTGTATCACGGACTGACCGAAAGCGACTGGCTGGCGCTGACCTCGACCCGCCGCCTGCAGGAGCATCTGACGGCCCTGCAGCAGGCGGGGTTCACGTTCCTCGCTCCGCTGGACATTCCCGCCTGGCTGGAATCCCGCGAGCGTCCGCCCGAGCGGGCCGGCCCCAAGCCCTGGCTGGCCCGCATGATGGACCACCTGCATTACGCCTTCACGGGGGAGCGGCGCACGCTTCCGCCTTCCGAGGATCTGCGCCCCGAGTTCATCGCCGCCGTGACCTTCGACGACGGCTTGCGCAGCTCGTTCCGGCTCGGCACGCCTGTCGCCCATGAGCTGGGCGTGCCGTTCGGCATGTTCGTCATCACCAGCCTGGAAGAACTCAACGCCCCGATGTATGCCGCCTGGGAGGAAGTCCGCCAGGCCCACGAAAGCGGCGCGTGGCAGATCGGCAGTCATCTGATGTATGCCAATACCGATCAGCCGATCGGACCGGAGTCCAAGCCGCTGGTTTTCCCGCTGCCCAACCGCATCTGGGTGCCCGAGCGGAACCGGCTGGAATCCCTTCGCGAATGGACCGTGCGCGTGCGGCGCGAGTTCGAGGAGAGCCGCGCCCGGATCGAAGATCATCTGGAACTGGAAAAGGGCGCGCCCATGGCGGTGGCCTATCCCTATGGCGAAATCGGGCAGGAGGAGGCCAGCAACGTCGCCCGCCTGCTCAATCCCATCCGGACCATTCTGGACGAAGCGTCGCGCCAGTACATGGCGGGGTTTGCCGTCGGCCGCTTCGGCTACACGACGCCGGCCGACAATCCCTATCTGGTGCAGCGCTACGAACCCCGGTGGAACGAAAGCGCCGAGGAAGTGGTCGAGCAGGCCGTCGCGAACCATCCGGTCATGATCGCCCGCCGCCTGCGCGCCGAGATCGCCACCCTGATGAACCAGCCCTATCTGGCTGAAAAGCAGATCGAACTCATGCGGCGCGACGGCTACCCCGAACGCCTGCTGCGGGAACTGATCGCCTACACCCAGAACCGGCTGCCCGATGCGGCACCGGCCGCCGGACCCGACGAGGCGGAACGCCCGTCCGTCCGCCAGTGGCGTCTCCGCCCGTCCAATCTCTACGTGGCGGGCGCCTACCGCGAAAACCAGTCCAACGACGACATTCTTCAGCGCTACGGCGAAGTGCGCGGCGGCCTGAACCTGAATTCACGGGTCAGTGCCGAAATCGCCTACCGGGAGGGCTCGATCGAGCAGACGGTCACGTCCAACACCTGGTTCACCGTCCGGGTCAACGACACCGCCACCACCCAGGAAACCCGCCGCGACACGGTCAACGGCGAGACCACCGTCAGCTCCGCCACCGTCACCACCAGCACCTCGCGCGAAGTGCAGACCAATCGCGTGGATCAGTACGACTACGACGCCGATGTCGAGGAGGTCCGCGGGCTGCTGTCGCTGCGCATCAACGACGGCGCCACGCTGACGGCCACCCTCGGGCAGAAGACGCTCCGGCTCAAGCGCGGATTCCAGCAGGAGGCCGCCACCGAAGAGGAGATCGTGGGCTCGGCCACCCTGTCCTGGCGGCCCTATCACGCCGTGCAGCTCATCGCGCTCTATGACCATGATCTCGTGACCTCCGCCCGCCGCAAGATCGCCTACGACGCCGTCGGCCTGAACGCCCTCTGGAAGGTGACGGACAACTGGGATCTCAGCGGCAGCGCCCGCTACTGGAGCTACGACGACGACAATGCGATGATCCACCTGCTGGGGAATTCCTTCTGGCAGCTGTTCCCGCGCCAGGGGGTCTGGGCCGGCGTCGAAGCCTCCATCCATTCCATGGACGAGGATTCCGTCTTTTACTGGTCGCCCTACTGGGACACGCGCTTCAGCGGCATCCTGCGCCTGCGCCGCGCCTATCAGGATTATTTCTTCCAGTTCGACGCCCGCCTGGGGCTCCAAAGCGAAAAAGCCCGCCCCGCGGACAAGGACCGCTATCGCAACCTGCGGGCCCGGGCCGAAGCCGACGGCAACTGGTATCCCGGTCCCGATCCCGAAGCCGATTGGGATACCTATGTCGGACTGGGCGGCACCTATCGCCAGCGGCTTTGGCGGCACGTGGACCTCATCGGCAATCTGTCAGTGAATTTCCTTCGCGACTACTCCGAACACGACTTCACCCTCGGCCTGCAGTACACCTTCTAGCGGAATCCCGCCTGCAGGAGAGGGGCCCGTCCCGGCCGCCCCGGCCTGGCGCGGAGGGGCGCGGAGGGCGCCGCAAATGATTTCCCGTCGGCCGGCTTTGTTGTAGTCTGGGGCGCATGAAGTTGCCGGGAGCCATGGCCGCGCCGCAGGACGAAACCCTCGAAGGGCTCGTCGAGCTGATCACCTTCCACAGCGAGGAGACGGGGTTCTGCGTCCTGAAGGTGAAGGCGCGGGGGCATCGCGAGATGGTGGCGGTGGTGGGCAAGGTGCCGCGGATCGCCGTGGGGGAGTGGATCAAGGCCCGGGGCCGGTGGACGATCGACCGCAAGCACGGGCGGCAGTTCCAGGCGGAGCATCTGGAGGCGGTGGTGCCGGACTCGCTGGCGGGCATCGAAAAGTTCCTGGGGTCGGGACTGATCAAGGGCATCGGGCCGGTCTATGCGAAGAAACTGGTGGAATCATTCGGCCTGGGGGTGCTGGACGTGATCGAAAACCGCTCGGCGGAGCTGGAGCGGGTGGACGGAATCGGGAAGCTGCGCCGCCAGCAGATCAAGGAATCGTGGAAGGCGCAGAAAACCATCCGCGAGATCATGACGTTTCTGTTCGCCCACGGGGTGAGCACGGGCCGTGCCTTTCGCATCTACAAGGCCTACGGCGAAGAGGCCATCGCCAGGGTGCGCCTGGATCCCTACTGCCTGGCGCGCGACATCCATGGCATCGGCTTCAAGATCGCCGACCAGATCGCGGAGCGCCTGGGCATCGAAAAGGATTCGGTTCTGCGCGCCCGCGCCGGGCTGGGCTATGTGCTGCTGGAGCTGTCGAACCAGGGGCATTGCGCGTATCCGCGCGAGGGGCTGCTGGAGAAGACCGCCGACCTGCTGGGAATCCCTCCGGGGACGATGGAGGAGGCGCTGCGGATCGAGGTGGAGAACGGGAACCTGACGGTGGGGGCGGGGGAGGACGGCGAGGCGTGGGTGTACCTCGCGGCGCTGGATCTGGCCGAACGCGAGGCGGCGGCGCGGCTGGCTGACATCGCCAAGGGGCCGCATCCCTGCCCGAAGATTGACCTGCCGGCGGCAGTGGACTGGGTCCAGAAGCAGCTTGGCATGGAACTGGCCGATGGCCAGAAAGAAGCCTTTTTCGGGGCGTTCCGGCACAAGGTGGCGGTGATTACCGGCGGTCCGGGGGTGGGCAAGACCACGCTGGTGCGGTCGCTGGTCAAGGTGCTGGCGGCGAAAAAGCTGCGGCTGATGCTGTGCGCGCCGACGGGCCGGGCGGCCAAGCGCATGGCCGAGCTGTCCGGGATGGAGGCGAAGACCATCCACCGCCTGCTGGCCTACGAGCCGGGCACGGGACGCTTCCGGCATGACGCCCGAAATCCCCTGGAAACGGATGTCCTGATCGTGGACGAGACGAGCATGATTGACATTCAACTGGCGGTGCACCTGTTCCGGGCGGTGCCCCGCCACGGGCTGCTGGTGCTGGTGGGCGACGTGGACCAGCTGCCGTCCGTCGGCCCGGGATGCGTGCTGCGCGACATCATTGAGTCCGGCCGCCTGCCCGTGTTCCGCCTCACGGAGATCTTCCGCCAGGACGAAGGCAGCCGGATCGTCCGCAATGCGCATCGCGTCAATTCCGGCCAGATGCCCGAACTGCCCGGCAAGGACGAGGGAATGGGCGGCGGAGGGGATTTTTTCTTTGTGAAGGCGGACACGCCTGAGCGCGGCGTGGAACTGATCCGCCGGCTGGTGGCCGAGGCGATTCCCCGCCGGTTCGGGCTGGAGGCCCGGGAAGACGTGCAGATCCTGACCCCGATGCAGAAGGGGGAGCTGGGGGCCCGCCACCTGAATGCGGCGATGCAGGCGGCGCTGAATCCGCGGGGACACGGGGTGGAGCGGTTCGGCTGGACCTTCCGGGAAGGCGACCGGGTGATGCAGACGGAGAACGACTACGACAAGGACGTGTTCAACGGGGACATCGGCCGGATCGAGAAGGTGGATTCCGCCGAGCAGGAGGTCGTGGTGCGGTTCGACGACCGCAAGGTGGCCTACGACTTCCAGGAACTGGACGAACTGACGCCGGCCTATGCGGTGACCGTGCACAAGAGCCAGGGGAGCGAATATCCCTGCGTGGTGCTGCCGTTGCACACCCAGCACTATGTCATGCTCCAGCGCAACCTGCTCTATACGGGGATTACCCGGGGCAAAAAACTGGTTGTCATGGTGGGCACGGAAAAAGCCGTGGCTTTGGCGGTCCGGAACGCCGAAGCCCGCCGCCGCAACACCACCCTCCGCCGCCGGTTGCGCGAAGCCTTCGGCGCCCGCTGACGGCCGATTCGTGCTTTTCCCCGTTGCTGTCTTGACGGGGCGGGGGGGCTTTGAGACGCTAAACAAATAATGAATACCGTTTGCGGTTTTCGCCGTTTTTGGGTGGTGGGGCTGGTCTGGCTGGCGGCGGCCGGGGCGTCGGCCCAGGAGACCTGGGATGAAACCGGTCCGGACTGGCTGATTCCGGAGATTCCGGACGCGGCCGAGGTGCCGCCGGCGTTATCCCGGGCGCGGAAGCTGGTGAAGGCCACGGCGCTGGAAATGGGGGCGACGGAGGCGGAGGCCGAGCAGGCCGCCTTTCTGGTGCCGGAATACCTGGCCGAATGGAAAAGCCCTCACCAGGAGGCGTTTGAGGCGCATCTGGGCGAAGCCCCGACGGATTTCGATCCGGATCCCCAACCGATCCGTGTGCCGAAGACGGTGGATGTGGAGGCGGTGCCCAAAACGCTGCCCAAGACCATGGCTCCCGGCAAGCGGGTGCTGGGCTGGCATCCGTACTGGTCCACCATGACGGATATCCAGAATTACCAGTATTCCAACCTGACGACGATTGCCTATTTCTCCTATGCGGTGAACTCGACGAACGGCAACGCCGACAGCATGGGATCGTGGAGCAATACGCCGCTGGTAGATTGGGCCTACACCAACAATGTGAAAGTAGTACTGACGGCGACGCTGTTCGGCGACGCGGCCACCCACCGGCTGCTGACGAATTCCACGGCCTGCAGCAATCTCATCACCAAACTGTTGATCGCCATGACCAACCGGACCGGCCGGCCGGGCATGGGCGTAAACATCGACTTTGAAGGCGTCGGCTCGTGGACGGGCGCGACGACGGCGATGACGAGTTTCATGAGCAACCTGACGACGCGGTTCAAGGCGGCAAACACGAACTACGAGGTCTCCATTGCGCTGCCGTCGGTGGACTGGTACGCGAACTTCGCCGTGTCCAACTACGCCGCCTTCGGCCTGGATTATGCCATCATCATGGGCTACGACTATTATTACTCCGGCAGTTCGACGCCGGGGCCCAACGCGCCGCTGTACAGCAGCGCGCAGTGGATCGGCGCCAGCTCGTGGTGCTCGGTGAACTATTCCATGAACTACTATCTGGGCAAGGGCATCAGCTCAACCAATCTGATGCTGGGGGTGCCGTACTACGGACGGCGCTGGGCGGCCGTCAGTACGAATCTCGGCGCGGCCAGCCTCGGCAGTTCGTATTCCGCGGCGCTGACCTACGGGGCCTGCGAGTCGGAAGCGGCGAAGTGGGGCAAGAAGTGGGACGACAACGCCAGCGTCCCGTATTACGTCTATACGTCCAACAGCACGGCCTACCAGTGCTTTTACGACGACACGACCAGCCTCGGACTGAAATACGACCTGTCCAACACCAAGGACATGGGCGGCATCGGCATCTGGAACCTCACGCAGGGGACGGGCCAAAACGCCCTGTGGGAACTGATCGACGACAAATTCGGCGCGGATGCCGAAGAGCCGGGCGATCCGGGCGGCGGCGATACCGGAGGCTCGTCGGCAACTTCGCCGTGGGTGGCGCAGACCTCGGCCCACGCGGGGAATTTCTACGGCGTGGCCAGCCGCGGCGGCCTGCACGTGGCCGGCGGGGCGGGCGGAGCGATCTATACCTCCACCAACGGCGTGGACTGGACCGCGCGCAGCAGCGGCAAGAGCGGCCTCTTGATGAACGTGAACGGCGACGGCCCGCTCTGGGTGGCCGTCGGCGAAGGCGGCGCCATCATCACCTCGACCAACGGCGTCAACTGGGTGTCGCGCACGTCGCCGACGAATGCGCTGTTCCGCGGCGTGGCCTATGGCAACGGCGTGTACGTGGCGTGCGGCGACAACGGCGCGCTGGTGCGCTCGACCGACGGCGCGACCTGGTCAACGGTGGCGTCAGGCACGGCCCTGTCGCTGCAGGGCGTGGGTTACGGCGAGGAATTCGTGGACACGGGCGACACCAACGCGCCGCCCGTGGGCACGGCGCAGTTCGTGGTCGTGGGCGCCAGCGGCCTGATCCTGACTTCGACCAACGGCTTGAACTGGACCCAGCGGACCTCCGGCACGACGGTTTGGATCTCCGACGCGACCTACGGCAACGGGTACTACGTGGCCGTGGGCAACACGCGCATCCTGCGGTCGCCGGACGCCGTCACGTGGAGTTTCGTCACCAACAGCGCCTATCTGTACCGCGCGGCCTACTGCTCCGGCGTGTTCAAGGCCACCGGCAAGAACGGCGCGATCTGGACGTCGTCCGACGGCCTGAACTGGGAGGCGGAAACCTCCGGCACGACCAATGACATCCGCGGCATCAGCTACGCCAACGATCAGTTCGCGGCGGTGGGCTTCAACGGGACGATTCTGACCAAGGGCACGATGGGCGAAACGGCCGGGGGCGAGGAAGGCGAGGAAGGCGGCGGCGAAGGCGAGACCGGCGGCGGCGAGGAGCCGATTGCCACGCCGGACGAAACCGGCCTGCCGCAGGTGGCGGCGGCACAGCCGGCCGGGCCGCTGTCGGGCGTGGTGGTCTATACCAGCGGCGGACACGGGTTCGGCGCGAACGCGGCCTTGACGGCGTGGATACCGGAGCGCCCGTTGCTGTACGGCGTGAACGAGGACATGGGCAACATCGATCAGCTCAACCGGTTCGCGGAGGCGGCGTGGAAGGCGGGGGCGACGGTCGTTCCGTTCCGTCCGCTGGGCTACCAGACCAACGAAGTGGTGCTGGACAACATGGACACCAACGCCGCGGCGAGCGGCCAGGTGACGTTCGGCGGCACGTGGTACAACTCGTCGCAGACGATCTTCTACGGCAATGCCGGCGATGCCGTGCCGTACCGCTATGCGGCGGTCAATACCAACGGCTCGACGTCGTGGGCGTCCTACCGGCCCAACATTCCGGAAGCGGGCTGGTATCCGGTCTATACGTGGGTCCGCCACGGTTCCGACCGCGCCAACCAGCTTTATCGCGTCTATCATTCCGGCGGCGTGACGGATGTACGCGTCAATCACCGCGATGTCGGCTGCGGCTGGGTCTGGCTGGGGAACTATCACTTCGAGGCCGGCACCAACGGGCATGTCAACATCGGCAACCACGTGCTGGCCGGGGACACGGGCGACTACGTCTTTGCCGACGCGATCCGTTTCGGCAACGGGCGCGGCAACGTGTCGCGCGGCACGGCCGGCATCTCCGGCTTCGAGCAGGATCTGGAATCGAGCCGGTTCTGGGTCATCAAGTCCATGGGGCAGGGGATGTTGAGTTCTCTCTACGATCTGGCCGGCTATGACGACCGGGAAGACAACATCGGCCAGCCGGCGCGGATGGCGGCCTACATGTGCCGGTCGAACGATGCGCCGCGCTGGCGGCGGGTGTACGTGGGGTTCCATTCCAATGCGGGTTCCGGAACGAGCCGAGGTGCGATCGGCCTCTACGACACGCGCATCCAGTCCGGATATCCGTCGCTCTACGCCGCCCAGACGAATCTGGCGGCGGCGCTGGCCCGCCAGTGCAACGAGGACATGCGCGCGGGCACGGGCAGCGTGATCCCGAGCTGGAGCACGCGGACCAGCTATCTCTACGGCAGCGCCTACGGCGAGCTCTACAACTCCAGCGTCTTTCTGAAGATGGACACCACCATCAACGAGGTGGCGTTCCACGACAACGAGCTGGACTGCGCGGTGCTGAAGCTGCCCGCCGGGCGCGAGTGGCTGGCGCGGTCGTCCGTGCGCGGCCTGATCAAACATTTGGCCGGCTACTATGCCAGCGGCATCGTGAACACCAACGCGCCCGACAGGCCGGTGAACCTCAAGGCCGTCAATTCCGGCAGCGGCCAGGTCACGGTGTCGTGGGCGATGCCGGCGCGCAATGCCGCCAGCGGCGGCCAGCCGCAGGGTTTCATTCTGTACACCTCCACCGACGGCAGGGGATTCGCCAATCCGGTCGCGGTCTCCGGCGGCAGCACCACGAGCAAGGTCCTGACCAATCTGAACGCCGGTGCGACGATCTTCTTCAGGGTCTGCGCCACCAACGCCGGCGGCGAGTCGCTCGATTCCGCCGTCGCGGGCGTGCGGGTGACGGCCAACGGCGCGAAACCCGGCGTGCTGGTGGTGGACGGCTTCAAGCGCAACGACGCGGGGCTTTCGCCCACGCGCTACTTCGCCAACGGACTCAATGGAAACGTGACGCTGGTTCGCCCGCGGATGATCAACAGCTTCGACTACGTCAAAGAGCACGGCCTGGCGCTGGCGGCGGCGGGGCAGACGTTTGACTATGCCGATTCCACGCAGGTGACCGCGGCCCTGCTGACGAATTATGCCAAGGTCGTCTGGATGCTGGGCGAGGAGTCCACCGTGGACGAAACGTTCAGTTCCGCCGAGCAGGCCGCCGTGACCAATTATCTCGGCAAGGGCGGACGCTTGTTTGTCTCCGGCGCGGAAATCGGGTGGGATCTGGGGCGTTCGGGCGTGTCGTCTTCTGCCGATGTGAATTTCTTCACCAACGTCCTGCGCGCGGTTTATGCCTCCGACAGCGGCGGCACGGGGCAGGTGACGGGGACCGCCGGGGGCTTCCTGAGCGGCGTATCCATCGGGTTCAACTACACGGACCTGCTGCCGGACACCTATGCCGCCAACTGGCCGGACGTGCTGCGCACCGGCAGCGGGGCGGTCACGGCCGCCGTGTACGGCGCGAGTTCTTCGGGAAGCAGCGGCGCGATCGTCCAATACAGCAATTCCACCTACCGCACCATCGTGATGGGCTTTCCGTTCGAGACCATCACCAACGAAACGACCCGCGCCACGGTGATGACGAAGGCGATGCAGTTCCTGAGCGATGCGGCCACGCCCGGCGCTATCCGGGTGACCCTCTCGCCCTCGGCCGTCACCAATACGGCGCGGTGGGTGGTCAGCGGCACCACCAACACCAGCGGCAGCACGCGAACCGGCCTCAACGCCGGTACCTACCAGGTGACGTTCCTGCCCGTGGCGGGCTACACCGCGCCGGCCGCGACATCGGTCGTGGTGACGGCGGCTGCAACCAATGTCTTTACCGTCACGTATGAAGCGATGGCCACGGGCTCGCTGACCGTGACGCTGGAACCGTCTTCGGCCGTGGCCGAGGGCCGCTGGAGCGTGGACGGCGGCGGCACCTGGCGGACGAGCGGCTCGACGCTTTCGGGTATGTCGAACGGCACCTACACCCTGACGTTCAAGGATGTTGCCAGCCATACGACCCCGGCGGATCAAAGTGTCACCATTTCCGGCGGCGCGGTTTCGCGAACGGGCACCTATGTGGCGCAGGTGGGCGATTTGACGGTGAACCTGAGTCCGGCGGCGGCGGTGGCCAACGGCGCGGGCTGGAGCGTGGACGGCGGCGCGACCTGGCATGACAGCGGGGCGACGGCCTACAACCTGCTCGCCGGCCGTCAGTATTACACCTTCCGGGCAGCGACGGGTTACACGGAGCCGAGCACCTCCTACACGACCGTCATTGCCGGCAGCAACATCGTGCGGTCCTACAGCTACACGGCGCTGCCGGGGTCCATCACCGTGAACCTCACGCCGGCGGAAGCCGTGGCGGCGGGGGCCCTGTGGAGCCTCGACGGCGGG
>JAHDSS010000459.1 GCA_018432565.1 Kiritimatiellia bacterium | reverse complement strand
TTGCCTCCATCACCGCCCCCACCAGGCTCTGGTTGATCACCACCGTCGGACCCCCGCTCTGCGCAATCAGCATGTTGCCGGCGATTTGTTTGGTTTTCTGTGACATAAAACGTTTTCCCTTTCGAAAGTTTCTGGCTTTTTGTCCGTCTATCCAACCAGATGCCCGCCCCCTTCGGCAAGCGGATTCAGCCCCCCCTCAAAACGTGTAATTCACCGCTCCGAACACATGCCCCACCGCGGATTCATCCACCAGCGGACTGTCCCGCAGCTCTGCTGCCAGGAATTCCACGCCGACATTCAAGATCAGCCGCCAGGCCCCCCGCCACTCCATGGACAGGGCCAGGCCGGGCTCCACGTTCACCGCGTCCCCCGGGCGATAGGCCGCCCGCCCCTCGCGCGCCTCCCCCGGCCGCACCCCGTACTCGTGGCGCGCCAGCTCCCCCGACAGCCAGTTGACCGCGATTCCCGGCGCCACCGAAAACCGGCCCAGCTGGAAACCCCGGCGCAGCCCCAGCCGCCCGAATCCCCCCCCCACCCGATCCAGCACGTCGTGTTCGTAGCCCGCCGACATCCGCACCCCCCACGCCAGCGGCGCCTGCAGCGCCAGCCCGCCGAACAGCGAATCCTTCCGGTCGCCCATCCCCTCCAGCCAATCGCTGTCCTCCTCGTCATAGGCCCCCATCCGGTAGCGCGCCGTGGCCGCCAGCCGCACGTTCGACCAGTTCACCAGCCCCGCCTGCGCCACCAGCCCCAGAATCTGCACCCGCTCGCCGATGTACGTCACCGCCGGAATCGGCAGCACCCGCACGGAATCCGCCCCGCGGTACGGACTGGTCTGCGCCACCACTCCGGCCCCGACCCCGATCAGCCCCTTCCGGGCGAATATCTCTCTCAGCTCCACCTCCGCCGGCGACGCATCCCCGGCCCGCACCTCCACCGCCGCCTCCGAAAACACCGGCGCCCCCC
Organism: Kiritimatiellia bacterium; assembly: GCA_018432565.1. Lineage (GTDB taxonomy): Bacteria > Verrucomicrobiota > Kiritimatiellia > CAIQIC01 > Lenti-01 > JAAZFE01. The sequence goes on along the minus strand of JAHDSS010000459.1, from coordinate 219 downwards.
GGCCCCAGTAGCGGCGCGAAAAGCCCAGCGGCTCCCGTGGAATCCCCATGAAATTCTGGTCCAGCACCCCGTTGGCGTTCCGGTCGTGAAACGCCAGCACCGCATAGCGGCCCGGGGCCAGGCCGTCAAACACGCTCTCCATTTCCGCCCCCGCCTCCAGCGTCAGCCGCCCGACCGGATTACGCAGGTCCGCAAACGCATCGGCGTCATCAAACAGCA
>JAHDSS010000478.1 GCA_018432565.1 Kiritimatiellia bacterium | reverse complement strand
TGGACGGCGAAGGGGGCGAGGAGGTCTTTGGCCGGGGGCTTGTTGGGGACGTCGGCAATGACGTGGATGGGGAAGACATCTTCTTCCAGCCGGGCAACGACCTCGGGATCCTGAAGGGTGGTCGCCTGCATCACCTTGCAGACCTTGCACCAGTGGGCGCCGAAGTCGAAGAGGATGGGTTTGCCGCTGGCCAGCGCTTCGCGGACAAGGCTGTCGAAGGCCCCGGGGGCGGCCTGGGCGAGGTCGATGTCGCGGAAGACGGAGCCGCCGGACACGGTTTCGCCGGCGCTTTCCGGCAGGGCGGCGGGGCGCAGCGCGCGATAGGTGTTCCAGGCGTAGTACAGGGCCAGCAGCAGGATGAACACGCCGAAGGCCTTCTTGACCTTCTCCATCCAGGCGCCGGGCTTGGGCAGGACGGCGAGGCCGGCGGCGGCCAGCGGCCAGGGAAGGGCCATGCCGACACCCAGCAGGAATGGCAGGGCGAGGGCCATGCCGACGCCCTGGGCGTAGAGCGAGCCGGACAGCGCGAGGACGGCGATCAGGACCGGTGCGACGCAGGCCCCGGCCAGCAGCGCGGAAATGCCGCCCATGACGAGGACCGCGGGGAGCCGCGCGCGTCCGCCGAGACCGCCGGTCCTGCGGAAGCGGGAGAAATCGAGTTGCCAGACATCGAACATCGCGAGGGCCAGCGCAACAAACAGGACGGCGATGGCGGCATTGAACACGGGTGAAGAGTTGATGGAGCCGAAGACGGAGCCGGACAGCACGACGACGAGACCCAGCGCGCCATAGACCAGGGCCATGCCCAGGCCATAGACGAGGCCGAGGCCGAAGCGGGCGGCGCGCGGGGAATCGCCTCCGCTGGCGCCGATGACGGCGAGGTTGATGGGGATCATCGGCAGGACGCAAGGTGTCAGGTTCAGGAGAAATCCGCCGATCAGGATCAGGAGGATGGACGGCCAGACGCCATGGCGCAGATAGAACGTCCCCGGATCGTCCAGGAAGAGCCGCCATGCGGAGGGTTCGGCCCCGGCCTCGTTCGGGGCGGAGGAGGAATCGAGGAACGCGAGAAAGGCCGGGACATCCGCGTAGCCGACGAGGCGGGCGGGATCGCCGCGGGCGGCGAGAAGCTCGGGCCAAGGGGGGGGGGCGGAGGCCGGCCCGATGGCGGGGGCCGGCGCGGCGGATGGGCTTGGTTCGGATTCCGGCGCGGCGGGCCCGGCGGCTTCGGCGGCGGGGCCGATATCGAGGGTGACTTCTTCCGGGAGGTAGCACAGTTCGCCCTTGCAGCCCTGATAGGTCACCACGATGGACTCCGCGGCGGGCGCGGCGTAGAGGGCCGCAAAGGAGGCCGAATAGCTGGCCTCGAAGTCATCCGGTTTGAAAGTGTCCGGTTCCGGGACGGACAGCGGCGCCAGGGCATCGCCCTCGGGGGTGGTCACGCCGAAGCTGGCATAAAGGTGGTGATCCGCCGGAATCTCGAAGGCGACGCTCAGGGCGGGGGCCCCCGCATGCTCGCGCCGTTCGGCGCTGACCGTGAAAGGCGAAGCCGCCGCGGCCATGGCGCCGAGACTGACGAGGACTGCGAGTTTCCACAGTGTGGAAAAAAGTTTTCCACAGCGTGGAAAAAGACATGCGGGTTTTTCCATAGTGTGGAAAAGGATACCCCGGATTTTCCATAGTGTGGAAAACTTTTTTCCATGGCGTGGAAAAATCGCGCGGAAATTTTCCATGGCGTGGAAAACATGCGAGCGGCATTTGTCTCGGTTATAATTATAACCGAGACTGGCGGGGATCGGGTCCGGGCATGGAGGGGCAGGCGGGATCAGTCGGCCGCGGGCTCCGGATCGTCGTCTTCGGCCAGGGAGGGCAGGGGGAGGCCGTCGAGGGCGGCGTCGATG
>JAHDSS010000508.1 GCA_018432565.1 Kiritimatiellia bacterium | reverse complement strand
GACAGCGACAAGCGCGACATCGTCCGGCAGATCGCCGAAGACACCGAAGCGCCCTCCGACATCAACCGCCATTTCGAGTCCTATCCCCACCCGTTCAGCAAAAAGCTCTACGCCCGCTATCTCGGCGCGCTCAAGAACTACAAGATGTCGCTGGGGCTGTAGCCGCCTCCATGGAAGTCAGTCTCCCAGACCCCATCACGAACTACAACCGGCAGCAGATCCGGCGGCGCTACCAGCGCCGCGAAGAATACATCCTCGGCCACCACCCCGGCTTCAACCTCCTCTACTGGCGGCGCATCATCCGCGCCCCGGCCCGCGTCGAACGCTGGGGCCGGCGCCTCGGCTGGGACCGCGACCAGATCATGCTGACCAAGGCCCTGCTCATCAGCCGCATGGCCTGCATCTTCATTGACCATATCCTCCGCCGCATGGAAGAAGCCGGCCTGCTCGAACCCGAGCCCCACGCCCCCCAGGCCGAATGGGAAAACCAGTACCGCCGCTTCCTGCTGCTCTTCCTCGGCCTGGAGGAGGTCCCCGACCGCCGCGAAATCGTCAAGCTCATGCAGCGCCTCCACCGCTACGTCGTCCCCCCCGCCTCTCTCCTGGACTTCCGCCGCCGCCACTGGGCCCGCATCGAACGCCAGCTCGCCCCGCTCCTCAACGCCTCCGGCGCCGCCTCCCTGTTCATCCGCCGCCAGTTCGCCGTCCGCTCCGATCCCGCCTTCACCGCCCGCCGCATCTGCTTCACCGCCGCGCTCTATTCCGACATCCAGGAGCGCCTCTACCGCCAGCAGTGGATGTACGCCTACAGCGACTGCATGCTGCGCCTCTACGACCAGCTCCGCCGCAATCCCGCCATTCTCACCGCCCTCATCGAGCTGACGTGAGCCGCCCCCCCGGATTCGACAACGAGCGCTACCTGCGCGAGCAGACCGCCTGCATCCTCGAACGCGCGCGCGCCGCCGACAAGCTCTTCCTGGAATTCGGCGGCAAGCTCCTCTTCGACTTCCACGCCGCCCGCGTCCTGCCCGGCTACGACCCCAACGTCAAGATGCGCCTGCTCCATCAGCTCAAGGACCAGGCCGAAGTCGTCCTGTGCATCCACGCCGGCGACATCGAACGCCGCAAAATGCGCGCCGATTTCGGCATCGCCTACGACACCGACGCCATGAAGCTCATCGACGATCTCCACGACCGCGACATCGCCGTCACCGCCGTCGTCATCACGCGCTACGACCGCCAGCCCGCCGCCGACCAGTTCCGCCGCAAGCTCGAGCGCCGCGGCCTGCGCGTCTTCACCCACGAAACCATCCGCGGCTACCCCGCCGACGTGGACCGCAT
>JAHDSS010000008.1 GCA_018432565.1 Kiritimatiellia bacterium | reverse complement strand
CGCTGACGTTGCGCTTCGAGAAACCGGCCCGCCTGGCCGGATTGCGCGCCTGCGCGCCTCGCGCCGCCGGCCTGCCCTCCCGCTACGCCGTGCGCGTGCAGCAACCCGACGGACGCTGGATCGCCGTCCAGGACTGCGAACGCCGCATCGGCGCCTCCTGGCTCAGCGGAACCCGTCTCTATTTCCGTGGGCATCATCCCTGGATGGACATCCGGTTCGAGCCGGTGGAGGCCCTCGCGCTGGAATGGACCGTCCCGCCCTCCCCCGGCGCCCCGCCGCAGCTGGATGAACTGGTGGCGCTGGAATCCTCCGGCGAAGCCTGGCCGGCGGACATCCGCCTGCTGCCGCACGTCGAAGAACTTCTGACCGAGGCCCCCGGCGCCCGGCTCATCGCCGAGCGCGGCATCCTGCGGCTGCTGCACCGGGAAGCGGAGGGGCGCGACGGGATCCCGCCGCTGCCCCTGCCCTACAATCCGCGCTTTTCCCGGACCCAGCCGGACGTGCAGCCGCTGACTGCCGGCCGCTATCTGCTGGTGATCGAAGAAGCCTATCTCGAAGACGCGCGCGCCGTGCTCCTCCGCACCGGCATCCGCATCGACGAAGAGCGCATCGCCTCCCCCTTCTGCCTGCTGGCGCTCTCCGTGGAGCCGGCCGCCGCCGGCCTAACGGCCTGGAACGGCTTCCGGCCCGTGCAAACTTCAGCGCCGTAGGCGCCGGCGAGTGGGAGTCACGTTGCCTGGCCGGCGTCCACTTCGCCCCCCAGCCGTTCCGCGCGCAACAGAATTGGCGACCCAAACCATCTCGTCAAACCCAACCGGCTGCAGAGCTGCTCAATTCCCCGGATCAGGGCCACCCAACGCACCACCCGATGGAACACCATCGGGGTGCAAAATTGAGGACACCGGCCCGTCACCCGGAATCCCTGTGCAGACAAAATGGCTTCCAGGCGAGATTCGGGAAACACCGTATACGGCCGCGTGGACTTGTTTTCCAGCAGGAGCTTCAAGGGAAACAGAAGTCCGCTCAACGCGTTGAAACTGAACCGCGAAGGAAAATCCACAATCACGGCATGGCGCGCCACCCGGCACAGCTCCGCCAGAAAACCCGCCGGATCATCCACATGGGCCAGTTGGCGGATGCTGACGACGCAGTCGAATTCCCGGTCGCCATACGGCAGCTGCATAAAATCGCCGGTTTCAAAGCGGCAGGCGCCGGCCTCCACCTGCCGCCGGATCCGATGAACGGTTTCCGGGGCGCTTCCCAGAACCGTCAGGTGATGGCCGCGACCGATCAGGTCGTCGGTGTATTGTCCATGCCCGCCCCCTACATCCAGCACCGTGTGGCAGGTCTTTTTGTCCAGCAGACGCATCAGCACACGGTTCTGAACGCCCAGCTGCCATGCACCGATGGCGCCGCGAAACCGCAGCGCATAGCTGTCCGAGGAAGACACCACATCCGGACCCGCGCGCCAGGACGCCACCGTGGAAGCAACCAGCAAGGGCAGGTGCTGGAGGCACCCGATGACATGGCTGTGCAGCCAGGACCAGAGTTTCCAATGGATAAAGGACCCGCCCGCAACGTGGGCACAAACCCAGTCTGATAGTGAACACATCATGGCTACGAATGTCTCTTTCTAACTTTATGCGCGCCCTCATAAGCCTTCACGGCGATTTAATCAAGAGCTTTCGCCACCTGCCATCCGCCGACAGGCGTTGTTATTTCATCTCCCCACCTTTCCAATCACTATGGATGTTATAACAACCATAGTATGGAAGTTATAACTTCCATAAAAGGGCATCCAGGCGTTGTGGAGAAAGATTTGCCGCCGACAGTGCATTCGCCGGCGGGCTATCCCCGGCCCGGGACTTCCTCATGAGG
>JAHDSS010000529.1 GCA_018432565.1 Kiritimatiellia bacterium | reverse complement strand
TGGACGGCGAAGGGGGCGAGGAGGTCTTTGGCCGGGGGCTTGTTGGGGACGTCGGCAATGACGTGGATGGGGAAGACATCTTCTTCCAGCCGGGCAACGACCTCGGGATCCTGAAGGGTGGTCGCCTGCATCACCTTGCAGGCCTTGCACCAGTGGGCGCCGAAATTGATCAGGACGTGGATTCCGCAGGCGCGAGGCTGGAGGTTACATCAAGCGCGGCTGGAATTCAGGGATGGCTCGGACCATAAATTCGTCGAACAGGGGGACGGTAAAGGCCATTTCCCCATGCGCAGGGCTGTAGATCATTCCTTTTTTGATCAGCTTTGCGCGCACGGGACCAATGCTCTTCGCGGTCATTCCCAGCGTTTCCGCGATGTCGCCGGAGCGGTAGTTGCCGGCACCCTGATGGGCCATGGCCCGAAGAAAATTTTTCTCGCTAGGCGTGAGGCGATCGAAGCGCACCCGGAAAAAGTTTTGGTCTAATCGGCGTACAACTTCCGGCGTGGCGGTTTGCACGATGGACAAGGCGATAGAAGGCGTCGGGGCCAGATTCCAGGTTTGATAACCCCATTCCTGGAGGAAATACGGATAGCCTTTGGTTAGGCGAAACACTTCGCGCAAGGCATCGGAGGCAAAATGGACGCCGACGGCCCGAGCGGGCTCGTTGAGCGCCCGGGCGCTCTCTTCTTCCGACAACGCGCCGACGGAGGGAAAGCTGAACAGCCGTTCGGCATATGATTTGGATTCTCCCGCCAGGCCGGGCAGGATCGGCAGTCCGGCCCCGATCAAGATCAGAGGCAATCGGCGCTGCTGGACCCGATGCATGGCCATGATGAGCGCGCTGAGTTCCTTTTGGCCAAAGTATTGAATTTCATCGATCAACACGGCGATGGCGCTGTTTTTTTCTTCCGCCGCCTCGGCGACGGCGACCAAAAGGTTGGGCAGATCGATTTCCAGATCGCCGCTGTCTGCGGCTCCCTTTTCGGGGTCGATGTCGAGTCCGATGGATACGTCTTGATAAGTCACTTTGATGGCGCCGAGGAAACTCCGCAACACGCGCAGCCCCCGCTTCGCCTTGTTGCCCATGCCGGCAAGCCGGTCCAGTTCAAAGAGGAGACTTCGCAAGTGGGGAGCCAGCAAGGGGCCCAACGGCTTGCCTTCGACGGCTTCCACGGGGATGGTGTGATAGCCTTGAGCTCTGGCCTTGCGCTCAATTTCATTGAGAAGGACGGTTTTTCCGACGCCGCGCAGCCCGGTCAGAAGCATGCTTTTTTCAGGCCGCTTTTCCTGAATCCGACCAAGGAGAATACGTGCCTGATTCAGGATGGGATCTCGGCCGACCAGTTCAGGAGGCGGAGCGCCTGCACCCGGAGAATATGGATTTTTGATTGGGTCCATGCTTGGCTTCTACCAAAACCTACCCATGTCTATCAACATATGAATAGACATCGGTAGATTTTGTTGGACTCCCGTTTCACAACCGTGCCCGTTACCGCGCGGGATAGAGCAGGTACGTCGGGTAGCCCTGGACGGCGAAGGGGGCGAGGAGGTCTTTGGCCGGGGGCTTGTTGGGGACGTCGGCAATGACGTGGATGGGGAAGACATCTTCTTCCAGCCGGGCAACGACCTCGG
>JAHDSS010000499.1 GCA_018432565.1 Kiritimatiellia bacterium | reverse complement strand
GCGATGCCGAAGCCTACAACCTGTGGACGCTGGCGGGGGCGCTGAGCGACGATCTGTCGATCAACATTCTGCATGCCGGCCCGGGCACGCTGTGGACGGATCTGGAGAAAGCCGGGCTGGCCGAAATCGGCGCGGGGGCGGAATTGACGAAGCCGAAGAAATAGCGGGTTTTTTCGCCAGTCTTGCAGCCGGCCGCGGTGAGGCCGGCGGCTGTTGATGAAAGAGCCGGGGTCATCGCCCCCGGCGACAGAAGAATCAGGAACCATTCAAGACATCGGGACCTGCGGGCAATGGACTCGGAATTGGCGCGGTTGCTGAAAGAGGTCGCTGCCGAAGCGCGGACGACCGCGGGCTACACGGGGGTGGCGGCGTTTGATCCTCGAGTGATGGCGGCGCTGGGGGCGGTGCCGCGGCACGAGTTCGTGCCGGCGGAGGAGCGGGTGTCGGCCTATCTGGACCTGCCGCTGCCCATCGGGCATGGACAAACCATTTCCCAGCCGTACATCGTGGCGCTGATGACGGATCTGCTGGAGGTGAAGCCCGGGGACACGGTGCTGGAGGTGGGGGCGGGATCGGGATACCAGGCGGCGGTGCTGGCGCGTCTGGTCAAGCAGGTGCATACGGTGGAAATCGTGCCGGAGCTGGCCCGGGCGTGCCGGGCGCGGCTGGCGCGGCTGGGCGTGGCCAATGTGGCGGTGCACGAAGGGAACGGGGCGGAGGGGCTGCCGAGTCTGGCGCCGTTTGACGGCATCCTGGTGGCGGCGGCGGCGCGAAGCGTGCCGGCGGCGCTGGCGGAGCAGCTCCGGCCGGGCGGCCGGATGGTGATTCCGCTGGGCGAGCCGGGGGCGACGCAGGAGCTGGCGCTGGCGGAGAAGGATGCGCGGGGGGAGGTCTCCCTGCGCGGGGTGTTGCCGGTGCGGTTTGTGCCGTTGACCGGCGGGGAGTGATGCACATCCACGTCCTGCGGACGGCGGGCAGGATGCGGATATCTATTGAGCAGAGGCGGGATTGCATCGGAACTGATTCACCCACGGGGCAAGCCCGTGGGGGTCTGGATTCGCTGCCGCGTAGCGCACGGGGCAGCCCGTGGGGGTCTGGATTCGCTGCCGCGTAGCGCACGGGGCAGCCCGTGGGGGTCTGGATTCGCTGCCGCGTAGCGCACGGGGCAGCCTGTGGGGGCTGAGGTCAGAACGTGAAGATCATGCCGGCGTTGACCGCGAGTCCGCTGAAGTCAATGTCCCGGTCCACCTCATCGGCGTCTTCGCATTCGCTGC
>JAHDSS010000280.1 GCA_018432565.1 Kiritimatiellia bacterium | reverse complement strand
TCCAACCGTTTCCTCGCCGCCGCACCGATGATCTGGCAGGGCTCCCCCTCCGTCTTCACCGCTTTCCTTGCCTTCTCCGACTGGATGGGCACGCGCTTTCCCCGCGAACACGGCATTCCCCTGCCTGCGCTGGTCGAGGCCGTCTTCGATTTCCTTGCAACCGTCCGCGGCATCCCGCCCGCAACCGCCGCCGACGCCCTGATCCGCGGCTACCGTCATACCGGCGCCCGCGACACCCCCCCCGCCCTGGCCCCGCACCTGGAAAACACACCCCCGCCGCCCACCCGCGGCCTCTCCAAACCCCTCCGCCGCCAATTCCTCCGCTGGACGTGGGACGAAGCAAATCCTGCACGTTGAACAGAATGAGTTCGGCCCATTCAAAGCATACCGCCCGGCTCGGCAGGGACGCCTCGCCCCGCCGCAACGCCAACCCGGGTAGGGCGAACCCTCCGGGTGAGCCGCGATTCTCCGATTCGTCTTCCAATCCTGTAAATCCTGAAAAATCCTGTTTATCCTGTCTAAACATGGATTTCTCCCCCTACACTCCCTGCCGCCTCTGCCCGCGCCAATGCGCCGCCGACCGTCTGGACGGCTCCCCGGGGGTCTGCGGCGAGACCGCCGAGCTGCGCATCGCCTCCTGGGGACCGCACATGGGCGAAGAACCCTGCTTCACCGGGACGCGCGGTTCCGGCGCCATTTTTTTCTCCGGCTGCGCCTGCCACTGCTTCTTCTGCCAGAACTGGCAGATCTCAAACGTGCACGGCAACGGCCGCGTCGTCTCCCCGGACGAATTCCACCGCCTCGCCCGCGGCCTCATCGAAACCGGCGTCCACAACCTGAACTTCGTCACCCCCGACCATTTCTGGCCGCACATCGAGGCGCTTTGCGTCCGTCTGCGCGAAGAAGGCGCGCAGATCCCCTTTCTCTTCAATTCCTCCGGCTATCAGCTCCCCGCGATGATTTCGCGCTACGCCGCCCACATGGATATCTTCCTGCCCGATTTCAAGTTTGCCGACCCCGTCCTGGCCCGCGCCGTCATGCGCGACGAACGCTATCCCGAAATCGCCCTCGAAGCCCTCCGCCTCATGGTCGCCGAAAAAGGCTTTTTGGAGCCGTTCGATCCCACCGGCATCCTCCCGGCCCGGCAAGGCGTCCTGGTCCGCCACCTGGTTCTTCCCGGCCAGATCGAAAACACCCTGGGCGTTCTGGAACAGCTTCGCGAAGAGTTCGGCCGCTGGCTCCCCCTCTCTCTCATGAGCCAGTACACCCCCGCTTCCGCGGCGCAAACCCGTCCCCCTTTCGACCGCCCCCTCACCCCCGGGGAATACCAGGCCGCCCTCGACCACGCCCAGCACCTCGGCTTCGAAAACCTCTTCATCCAGCCCCTCGACGCCGGCAATGACTTTCTCCCCGATTTCGACCGCGACAAGCCGTTCACCGGCAATCCGTAGGCGCCCCCTCCGCGGCATCCTTTCTTCGTTGTGGTGTGAAAGATCCCCCCGCATTTTCCTGTGTTCCTGTGTTTCCTGTTTTCCTGCTGGGCGGTTCCCTGAATTCCGATTCTTTTGGGTGCGGCCCCGCCGCGCTGCGGCGTCTTTGGGATTGCTTTCCGCCCCGTGAAGCAGGTAACACTTTTCCATGCCTGCCCCCTACATGCTCCTGCCGGCCGCCTTCCTCCTCGGCCTCGTCCTCGGCGCCGCCCTGACGGCCTTCATCGCCGCCCGCCGCATCCACCTGGCCCAATCCGAACGGATCCGTCTGCAGGCCCAGTACGATGCCCTGGTCGCCGCCCGCAGCGAACTCGCGGACCGCTTCCAGGTCCTCGCCGCCCAGATTCTCGATGCCCAGTCCCGGAAATTCACCGACCAGAACCGCGACGCCCTCTCCGCCCTCCTCTCCCCCCTCGGCGACCGGATCGCCGACTTCCGCAAGAAAATCGAAGATGTCCACCTCGCCGATGCCCAGCAGCGAAGCGCCCTCAAACAGCAGGTCGAACTCCTCGCCCAGCAGAGCCGCGACGTCGGCCTCAAGGCCGACGCCCTTGCCGATGCCCTCAAAGGCGATAACAAACTCCTCGGCAACTGGGGCGAACTCGCCCTCGAACGCCTTCTCGACGCCGCCGGCCTGGCCCAAGGCCGCGACTACGATCTCCAGGTCAGCGTTCCCGACCCCGACGGCGGACGCGCCCAGCCCGATGCCGTCATCCGCCTCCCCGACAACCGCTGCCTCCTCGTCGACGCCAAAATGTCCCTCAAGGACTACATGGAGTACGTCAACGCCCCCTCCGACGACGCCCGCGCGGCCGCCCTGCGCGCCCATCTGGCCTCCATCGAAACCCATATCAAGGGCCTCGCCGCCCGCCGCTATCCCGATCTGCCCGCCTTCCGCGACGCCTCCCCCGATTTCGTTCTGATGTTCATCCCCAACGAGCCCGCGCTCGCCCTCGCCCTCGCCGGCAAACCCGTCCTCTATGAAACCGCCGTCCGCCAGAACATCATCCCCGTCGGCCCCGGCGGCCTCCTCGCCGCCCTCCGCCTCGTCGGCCAGCTCTGGCGCCAGGAAAACCAACGCGCCAGCCTCCACGAAGTCTTCGACGCCGTCCGCAAGATCTACGAGAAATACGTCGGCTTCACCGAAGACATGCAGCGCATCGACGACTCCCTCCAGAAGGCCAGCGACGCCTATGCCGCCGCTCTCAAGAAACTCGCCACCGGCGACGGCAACCTCGTCCGCCAGATGGACAAATTCGTCAAGTCCAACATCATCAAACCCAAGCGCCTCCCCCCCCCCGCATTCCAGGACGCCGAAGATTCCGAAACCGCGCCATGATCACGACCTGCTTCAACTCTCGCATTCTCCGATCCCGTCTCCTGATTCCGGGTTCCTGTCTCCTGCTCCTGGCGGCCTGCGGACGCAAGGAAGCCCCGCCCCCGCTGCCGCCCCCGCCCCCGGTGAACGATCTCGTCCTGCGCAATCTCGCCGATGAATTTCCCGGCGAAATCCAGACCGCTGACTTTGCGGGCCGGGTCCAGCTGCTGGTGTTCTTCCGTACCGACGACGCCCCCAGCCGCGCCACCATCCCCGAATGGAACGCCCTGCAGACCGATTACGCCGGCCGCGGATTCACCGTGATCGGGCTGGCGGCCGATCCCCGCCCCGCCGCCGCCATCGCGCAGGAAACCGCCTCTCTCGGCGCCGCCTTCCCCGTCGGGCTCGCCGATCCCCCCGTCGTCGCCGCCTTCGGCGGTCCCGACGCCATCCGCGCCATCCCCACCGCCTTCCTGCTCGACCGTGACGGCGCCATCGCCCGTGCCTACTCCGGCTTCTACCCCTGGCCGCTCCTGCGCGCCGACATCGACGCCGCCCTCGACGGCCTCCCCCTGCCCTCCCTGGCCGAAGACGACGATCCGGAGCCCGCGGCCGACTGATCCCGCCTGCCCCTCCATGCCCGGACCCGATCCCCGCCAGTCTCGGTTATAATTATAACCGAGAC
>JAHDSS010000253.1 GCA_018432565.1 Kiritimatiellia bacterium | reverse complement strand
GCCCGACAGGAAGTCACCGAACCCGCCGACGGCCGAGCTCAGCCCCTGCACCGTTCCAATGAAGCCGAGAATCGGGATGGCCCACATCATCGTGCGCGCCAGGGTGTAGGTCAGGTCGGACATCGCGTTGTCGCGGGAGGCCTCGGAGCCCATCCAGCTTCCAACGCGGCCGACGTCCTTGGTCGCCAGCCAGAGGGCCAGACCGCGGTCCAGCCGCCCCAGCAGGATGCTGCTCTCGTCCAGCCCTTCGTCGTGAATGCGCTTGCGCAGCAGCTGCAGGTCGTCCTCGTTGTCCATGTTCATCGCGGACAGCTGGGCCGTGTCGTCATAGATATGCTGAATCTGGTAGCGGATGATCCGGGACTTCAGGATCATGAACAGCACCACCACGAAGAAGCACAGCAGTTCCAGCCATTGCACAGGACCGCGCTGGTTGATCAGCCCGTCCAGATAGCCGATCAATCCCCCGATCCCCGCCTTGCCGGCGTAGTACAGTGCGATGGAAATGAGAAAGGTGAGAACCGACGCAATGCTCAGTTGGATCCAGACATTGACATCGGTGTTGGCCCGCTGCTGCCCGAGCTGTCCGCCTTGTTCCGCCACTTCTTCTTTCGCCATGTCGCTACCTGCTCGTTTCGGGTTCAAACGCTGTCATTTCCACTGGAGCCGCGCCAAAAGGCCTGCAAGCTCTGTAAAAGTCCCATATTTCCATGCGTGCGTCGATAAAAAACTGGATTCTGTCCGCCATCCTTCTCCGGCCCGGGTTACCGGGCCCCCAACCCGCCGATCAGGAGTCCCCGGGCGTAACCGGTTCCATAGGCGGCGTGAGCGACGGGAAACGCCAGGAGCGTCCAGAACCATCCGCGGCGCGCGCGCGACTGCCGCAGGCTTTCCGCCGCAACGGCGGCGGCGTACAAAGCCGGCGGCATGCACCAAGCCGGCCACCACCGGGGCGCCAGGAAACAGAACACCGGCAGGACGATCGCATACAGCAGCAGGGTGAAAGGCGCGGCCCGCCACAGCCATCGCCAGGACGCGCGCCGGCCCTGGTAAATCCCGTACTCGTGGAACTGCCGCCAGAAGGCGCGGCCCAGCCGCCGGCGGTGATGCCATACTCCCACCTGCGGATCGTACACGATCCGTCCGCCCCGCTCCCGCGCCAGCGCGCAGAAGGTCATGTCCTCGGACGTGTCCAGCTCCGGCCGGAAGCGAAATCCCGGCTGGTTCCGCGCCAGCAGGTTGCAGGTGGGCAGTTCGTCCACGTCCCGCCGCGAAACCGCCACATGCCGGAGGTACGCCGCTCCCATTCCCATCGGACTGGCCATCACGTCCCCGCAGGCCTGCTGCCGGACGTCGTCCTCCGGCGGCGTCAGGTTCGGTCCGCCGACAATCGCCACGGCGGGATCTTCGAAATGCGGCAGGGCCCGGGCCAGCCAGTCCGGCCAGACCCGCGCATCGGAATCCACGAATCCAAACAAGTCGTCTTCGCTGCGGTCCATGGCCAGATTGCGCTTGCGTCCGGGATTCACGGGCCCGCTGGGCCATTCGCGCACCCGTTCCGCGCCCGGCATCCGGCGGATCGCCTCCCAGGCCTCCGGCCCCAGCGCGGTGTCCGGCACCAGCGACACGTGCCGGCACGGAGGATTCATCTCCAGCGCGGCTCGGACGCATTCGGCTGTCCAGTCATCCCAGTCCCGGAACGGGATCACGACATCCACGGACCGCTCAAGCGGATCGCTCACGCCGCGCTCCCCTTCCGGCGCCGGAGGGCTCCGGCCGCCAGCCAGGCCGCCGCGCCCAGGCCGGCCAGCAGCCCCGCGCCCTGCATCGCCACCGGCCCGTTCGACGGCGCATGGCGCAGCACCACGTCGTGCCGCCCGGCCTCCGGCAGATACACGCCCTGGAACATGAAATCCGTCCGCAGCACCGGCGCCGCTTTGCCGTTCACGGTCGCCGTCCAGTTCGGGTCATGCTTCTCCGCCACCCGCACCACGACCGGCGCGGCGTTTTCCACCGTGAATTCGAAGCGTCCCGGCAGCACCCGCGCCACGTTCACCCGGGCGGGCGGCGTCTCCCCGGCGCGCGCGGGCGGCGGCGGCACGCCGCTGTCCGGCGGCAGCAGCACCGTGGCCAGCGGCTCGAAGGCGGGATCCGCCAGGGTCCGCAGCGCTTCCTCGTCGGGCATTTCGCGCCACGAATCCGCTGCCGCCACGCGCGGCAGCGCGTCCTTCATTTTCAACACCACCTCCGGCGCGTCGGGCGTCGCCGCCACGCGGCGCGTGCCAACCCCCCCGCGGCCGTCCTGGAACGGCTGATACGCCCAGTCCGCCTCCAGCCGGGCGGCCCAGGCCGGATTCGCCAGAAGCTGCTGCGCCACCGGTCCGTGCGCCAGCACGTGCGACACCCCCGCCAGCCGCCATGTCCGCACCGGATCCTTCACCGCGTTCCAGAACGCCTGGTAGTCCGCCGGCGGCCGCGGCAGCTGCGTGACGTTCACCGACGGAATCCCGTGGTACGGAAACAGGTACGTCAGCCACAGGTTGTAGAATCCGTCCTGCGTCGCCATCGCCGTGCGGTGGTGCCCGAGATCCTTCTTCAGGTAGCGCACCAGCTCGTTCTCCGCCACGTAGCCGGCCGGCATGGTCTGGATGTAGCGCGGAGCCAGGATCGCCGCCGCATCAACCACCACGATCAGCGCCGGCAGCCAGGCCGCCCAGGAGGTTTTCCACACCGTGGAAACTATTTTTCCATGCTGTGGAAAATCCGGATCTTTTTTTCCACGCTGTGGAAAAGTTTTTTCCACACCGTGGAAAACGCCCGCGCGCGCCAGCAGCCAGAGGATGCCCGCGCCGGCCCAGAACGCCCCGCCGGCATAGGTGACGCCGAACGCCTTGTTCCACTGGATGGCGCGGCCCATCGGCCCCCACCCCGCGGCCGCCAGGCGCGCCGCGCCGCCGGCCAGATCCGCCCAGAGCGCCAGCCCCGACAGCAGGAAAAGACCGCCGGCGGCAGCCGCGCCTCCGATCCAGCGCCGGGCGATGCGCGGCTCCATCCGCAGCGCCGCGTCGAGCCCGAACGCCGCCAGCACCCCCCACGCCATCTGGAAAAAGTGGATGAACTTGTTGGGATTGCGGATGCTGGAAAAACCCGGCAGCAGGCTGATCAGCCGGTACAGCGGGAAAAACTTGCCGAACGCCAGCAGCAGCGCCACAAGGCACAGCCCGCCCCAGACGAAGACGGCGGACGCGTTGGGATCTTCGCGCCGGCGGCGGATGGCCTCCGCCAGCCCGATCAGGGCGAACAGCAGCGGGATCGCCCCGACATAGACATTCTCCAGCTTGAAATTCATGAAGCCCTGGCGGGTCTGCTCCCATCCCTCGCTGCGGCCCATCCGGCCCCAGTACGGCCCCTTCTCCTCCCCGCTGCGCCAGCCCGTCCAGCCCGGCGCAATGAAGTCCAGGCTCTCGCCCGGCGGCTGGCTCCACTGCGTCAGATACGCCCACTTGGCCTCGGGCGATTCCTCGTTGGGCACCTCGGTCACCCCCGACCCGCGGGCCGCCAGCGAAGCCCCCCCCGCGATCAGCGCCGCGGCCAGCGCCGCCCCCCACGACTGGCGGACGATCGCGCCCGCCTTCCAGCCGCCCGCCGCTCGCGAGGCCTCGAACAGCCCCAGGGGCGCCAGCAGCAGCGCGCAGAACAGCGCCACGTCCGGCTGCTCCAGGAACATCG
>JAHDSS010000505.1 GCA_018432565.1 Kiritimatiellia bacterium | reverse complement strand
CTGCACATCCTGAAAGACTGCGCGCCGCGGGACATCCGCCCCGCGTTCCGGGCGGACTGGAAGGCCTGCGCCGCCGCTTCCTATGCCGCCGGGCTGCTGGACCGCGCGATGCCTTTCGGACCCGCCCCCGCCGGGCTCTACGAGCTGTTGGCCGCCACGCTGGAACAGCTGGCCGTCCGGACGCCCGGCCCCGCGTTCATTCCCCGGTTCGAGTTGCGGGTGCTGCATGAACTGGGGCTGGCTCCCCGCTGGGACGTCTGCTCGCGCTGCCGGGCCGATTTGAACGGTGCGGCCCCGGCCCGGCTCGATGCGGCCCATGGCGCTCTCCAGTGCGAATCCTGCGCGGCCGGCCGCGGCCGTCCGGTGTCGCCCGCCGGCCGGCAGGCCATTCGCGGCATGCTCTCCGGGCAGCTTTTGCCGTCGCTGCCCGAGCGCGTCTTCCGGGAAGTCCGCGACCTGATGGGCGGCCTGCTGGAGCATCATGCCGATCTCGACGGCCGTTCCCGCGAAGTGGCCTTCCGCATCCTGGCCGCCGGGTGACGGGGATCCTGCGCGCCGTCCGTCGGGCAGCCGTGGTGCAATGGGTTGGCCCGTTCGTTGAAAAAATCACGGGAAAGCGCAGGGCTTGCCGGAGAGAACCGCGCGGGGATATCCTGGGGGGCATGAAGGCATCCTGGCAATGGAAGGAAGAGGGGGAGCTGAGCCGGAAGTTCAGCGACCGGGCGGAAGTGGCGGCGTACGACGAGCGGCACGGCCGCTTCCGGGACATCGAAGGGGAGGTGGCGGCGGCCCTGGCGGGGCTCGGAGCGGGGGAGGGGCAGGTCGTGGCGGATTTTGCCTGCGGCACCGGGGCGTTTGCGCTCCGCGCGGCGCGCGTCTGCCGCCGGGTGCTGGCGATTGATCTGTCGGCGCCGATGCTGGATTACGTGGCCTGGCGCGCGCGCGAGGCGGGACTGGACAACATCGTCTGCCTGCGCGGCGGTTTTCTGTCGTACGTTCACGAATCCGAGCCGGTGGATGCGCTGCACACGAGCCTGGGCCTTCACCATCTGCCGGACTTCTGGAAGGCGAAGGCGTTGACCCGGCTGGCGGAGATGATCAAGCCCGGCGGGCGGCTGCATCTGATGGATGTGGTGTTTCAGCTGGAAAACCTGGAGACGAACATCGAAGCCTGGCTGGGCCAGTCAGAGGAACGAGGCGGCCCGGAGGTGGCGGAAAGCATTCGCGCCCACCTGTCCCTCGAGTATTCCACTTACGACTGGATTCTGGAGGGTCTGCTGGAACGGGCCGGTTTCCGAATTGACCAGGCGATCTCGACGGGCGGAGTGCTGGGGGACTACTTCTGCACCCGGGCGGGATAAGCCACAGTCCGCGCCAGTCTCTCTTCTCCGTGTATATATAGTTATTGCAATAACTATATAAACGAACTGGCGGGCCGTTTGTCTCGGTTATTATTATAAGCGAGACAGATTGGCGGGGGGGGGTGAACCGGTGTTTCCGGATTTTCCATGGCATGGAAAAATTCCGGCGCGGTTT
>JAHDSS010000232.1 GCA_018432565.1 Kiritimatiellia bacterium | reverse complement strand
GGGGCGCGGGCGGGATTGAGCACTTCGGCGACATGCGGATGGAAGGTCAGGCAGCCGGCGATGCCCCCGCGCGCCCGGGCGGATTCCACGGCGGCGCGGAACACGGCCTGGTGGCCGCGATGGACGCCGTCGAACTGGCCGATGGCGAGCACCAGCGGGGGGGCGGTGTCGGCTGGCTTGGATGGGGATGCGGACATGTGGCGGATACCCTAGCACAGGCGCGGGGCGGAGGAAAAGAGCGGCGGCAGGGCGCCTCTGCGATTCAGTGCACCCTCGGAGTCATATGGAGCGTAGGCGCTCAGCGCCGGAGTCGAAATCACTTGTCCCGCCACCGCGGGATCTCGGCACACTCCCGATGGCCATCCTTCGGGACTAGGCTGAGATCCCTCGACAGGCTCGGGATGACAGTCACACAAGACCACGGCCATTTTGAATGGCTTGCACCCCATCGCAGATGCGCCGCGGCGGCAGGGCGGGGACGTCCGGTATTGATTTCGCGGGGGGGGCGGGGTAGGGTGGGCGCGTTTTCAACCCCGAGGATTTCCCATGGATTTGACCGCGCATGAAATCGAATTCCGCCGGCAGCGGCTGGCGCATCTGGAGACGCTGAAGGCGGCGGGCCACCGGCCGTACGGGCGGGCGTTCGAGCGCACGGGTTCGCTGGCGGACATCCGTGCCGGGTTTGCCGAAGGCCGCCCCGTGCGGGCGGCGGGGCGCGTGGTAGCCGTGCGCGAAATGGGCAAGAGCACGTTCGCCCACCTGCAGGACGGCACGGACAAGTTCCAGATCTACGTGCAGAAAAACGCGCTGGGCGACGACTCGTTTGCGGCGTTCAAGGCGGTGGATCTCGGGGATTTCATCGGGGTGGAGGGCGAGCTGTTCACGACGCGCACGGGGGAGCCGTCGATCAAGGTGCAGCGGTGGGAGCTGCTGGCCAAGGCGCTGCATCCGCTGCCGGAGAAGTGGCACGGGCTGCAGGACACGGAGGTGCGCTACCGCCAGCGGTACCTGGACCTGATTGCGAATCCGGACGTGCGCCGGGTGTTTGACGCGCGCAGCCGCCTGCTGTCGTATCTGCGGCGGGAGCTGGAGGCGCGGGGCTACTTCGAGGTGGAGACGCCGGTGCTGCAGGCGCTGGCGGGCGGGGCGATCGCCGCGCCGTTCCGGACGCACTACAACGCGCTGGGGCAGGAGATGTTTCTGCGGATCGCGCCGGAGCTGTATCTGAAGCGCCTGCTGGTGGGCGGCTATGACAAGGTCTTCGAGATGGGCAAGAATTTCCGCAACGAAGGCCTCGACCGGTCG
>JAHDSS010000005.1 GCA_018432565.1 Kiritimatiellia bacterium | reverse complement strand
TTATCGCAACGACTGGGTCAGCGGCCACCTGGAACTGGATCTGCGGCAGGATGGGGCGGACGTGCGGGGGCAGGTCTATATCCAGCCCAACGGCGGACCGGCCAGCATCGGCACGGTTCGAGGGGCGATCCAGGGTTCACGGATGGAACTGACACTTCAGGAAGAGATGAGCTTTTTTGAGCCGGTGGTGGTGCCGGCCCCCCGCATGGCCGATCCAGGACCGTCCGCCAAGGCGCAGGCCGAGGTGGTTCTCTCCGGCCAGGTGTCCGCCGACGGCCGTTCGTACGAGGGCGTGATCATCGGCGGACTGCCCGGCTGCACCTTCGCGCTGCAGCGGTAATTCAATCCTTTGGCCCAACACCGGGTTGACAATGGTAATCTATACGCTACTATCAGAACAGGATGATTGAAGTCCGGGAATACTTGGAGGAAGGGCGATCTCCCTTTGGTGACTGGTTTGACCGGTTGGATCCGCCAACTGCGGTACGCGTGGATCGTTACGTCCGCCGGATGGAAACCGGGAACTTCAGTGATTCCAAGGCATTGCGAGAGGGTGTGTGCGAGTTGCGGATGGATTTTGGGCCTGGTTACCGCGTGTACTACGGACGGGACGGCAAGGTGCTGGTGATTCTGCTCGGCGGCGGGACAAAGAGGCGCCAGACCGTTGACATCCGTGCGGCGGTGGAGAGATGGAAACGCCACAAGGCAGCGAGGTGACAAAATGGCATTGACCCGGGAATACAAGGCAACGGTCCAGGCGCGAATCAAACGGGATCCGGCGTTTGCCAAGGCGCTGTATGCCGAGGCGCTGGATGCGATCCTGGATGGCGAAACGGCCGAGGGCCTGTCCATTCTGCGCGATCTGGTTCACGCGGAGATCACATTCAAGGAATTGGCTCGGCAAACAGGCTGCAATGAAAAGTCCCTGCACCGAATCCTGTCCACGGACGGAAATCCGACGGCCCGCACCCTCGCCAAAATTGTGGCCGCTATTCGGGAAGACCTGGGATACGTTCCCCACGTCAAGGTGGCGATGGCGTAAACGCACAGACAGGGGCGCAGCACCGGAAGGATTCGGAAAGGGGTGGGCGGTCTTGCGGCGCTGCCGGGTTTGTTGTGGAGTGGAGTGACAAGCGCAGCGCGGCACCGCTTTGGATCGAACAGGCCAGCCGCCTGCCTGCGAATCGAGCGAAGGACGAATGGGGAAGGCCGGTTATTTCCTCGGGGTCATGGGCCTGATTCGTGGTGAAAAGCGGTTCCGGATTTTCCACGGCATGGAAAAATTTCCGCGGGGTTTTCCACGCTATGGAAAACTTTTTTCCACGGTGTGGAAAATCCGGATCAGAACGGCACGAGGGTGATTTGGCGGCGGCGGAACTGGGCGCGTTGGGTGTAGCCGGCGGCGCGGGCCAGGACGATGGCGGTTTCGAAGTGCCGACCGATCTGGGCGGGGTCGTGGGCGTCGGAGCCGAACGTGATGGGGATGTCGCGTTCGCGCATCAGGGACAGGATCAAGGCGGAGGGATAGGGTTCGGCTGCGCCGTGGTCCCGGCCGCTGGTGTTGATTTCGATGGCCATGCCGGCTTCGGCGACGGCATCGAGGGCGGGAGGCACGATTTCCGCCAGCAGGGGTTCGGGGGCGTGGATGCCGGCGCGCTTGACGATGTCGAAGTGGGCGCAGACGTCGTAGAGGCGCGTGCGGGCCAGTTCGGCCATGCGCCGGTAATAGGTGCGGTTCATCTGCTCGACGAATTCGGGCGTGGCGGCGGGGTCGCCGGGCGCCAGGTCCCAGAAGGGACCCGTGTGCAGCGAGCCCAGCACAATGTCGAAATCGGCCAGGTCGAGAACGGACTGGATGTGGCCGCCGACGAGATCGCGCTGGTAGTCGGCCTCGATGCCCAGCAGGACGCGGCAGAAACCGGCGTTTTGGGCTTCGCGGACCATGGCCAGATAGGAGGGGAAGTCCTCGCGGGGCATGCGGATGGATGGATTCGGATCGTCGGGAAAGGGGATGTGGTCGGTGCAGGCGATTTCAGGGATGCCGCGTTCGGCGGCGGCGCGGGCATAGTCGATCGGCGTCCCGCCGGCGTGGCGGCACAAGTGCGTATGCGTATGATAGTCAGCGGGCAACGGGTTCATGGGGTTCATGGGAGGCCACACCGTACTCCCGGGGCACGGGCTTGTCAATGGACGCAGGGCGCATCCAGTCCATCCTTTGCATTCCTTTACATTTGCCGGGCGCATGGTATTGTTTGATGATTCAAACATTTCACGGAGACCTGAAAACGGCCATGAAAATCGAGCGGTTGAGCGCCAAGGCGGAAGATTACCTGGAGACGATTCTGCGGCTGTCGGAGACGCCTCGGGGAGCGCGGACCGGGGATATCGCCCAGGCCCTGAACGTGCAGCCTTCGACGGTTTCCGCCGCGCTGAAGTCCCTGAACGAGCAGGGGCTGGCCGATTATGCGCCGTACGGGTCGGTGGGCCTGACGCCCAAGGGGCGCCGAGTCGCCGAAGACATCGCGGGGCGTCATGTGTCCCTGCGGCGGTTTTTCACCGAGACCCTCGGGCTGGCGCCGGAGGATGCCGAGGTGGCGGCCTGCGGCATGGAGCACGATGCCACGCCGATGGTGGTGGAGCGGATGGGCTTGCTGGGCGACTTTCTGCGCCAGCATCCGGGCATGATGGAAAAGTGGAAGGTGGCGCGGGAGTCGGCCCGGGGAGAGCGGGCGCCGGGAGTGGAGTCGGGGCTGAACGAACTGCCGCAGGGCGTTCGCGGGGTGGTGATGTCGGTGAACGTGGATGGCTCGCTGCGCAAGCGACTGGTGGAAATGGGCGTGACCCCCGGGGTGTTGATCGCCGTGGAACGGGTCGCGCCGCTGGGCGATCCCATCGCGGTGGAGGTGCGCGGCTACCGGCTGTCCATGCGCAAGGCCGAAGCGGCGAACATCCGGGTGAAGTGGCGGCCCGGGCTGGTATGAACAGGGGGGGCGCCATGAACGGAAAGACCGCCGGCGCGCCGGGCCGGGTCATCCTGCTGGCCGGGAATCCCAACAGCGGCAAGACCAGCGTCTTCAACTGGATGGCGGGGGCCCACCAGCACGTGGGCAACTATCCCGGCGTGACGGTGGAGAAAAAGTCGGCGGTGTTCACGCGCGGCAAAACGCGCATTGAACTGGTGGACCTACCGGGGGTGTACAGCCTGCTGGCGGCCTCGCCCGAGGAATCCATCGCCCGCGACGAGATTCTGTCGGGCTCCGCAGACGTGGTGATCCAGGTGATGGATGCGACCAACCTGGAACGCAATCTGCACCTGACGGCGCAGCTGACCGAAATGGGCGTTCCGGTGGTGTATGCGCTGAACATGAGCGACGAGGCCGAGGCCAGCGGACTGCGGTTCGACCTGGACCTGCTGTCGAGCCTGCTGGGCGGGCCGGTCGTGCCCACGAACGGCAGCAACGGCGACGGGGTGGGCGCGCTGCTGGAGGCGGCGCTGGAGACGGCCGCGTCCGGGCGCATCTGCACGGGCCGGGTCTTCTACGGGCTGGATATCGAATCGTCTGTGGCGGCGATTGCCGAACGCTTCGAAGGCGACGATGCGGTGTCGGCTCGCCGCCGGGCGATCGCGCTGCTGGACGGGCTGGACGATCCGCACGCGCCGGCCGGCGCGGTGGAGGCGGCGGGACAGGAAGCGGGCCGCCTGGAAAAACGAGGGGGGCGTCCCGTGGACGTGCAACTGGCCGAAGCCCGCTACGGCTTTGCCCTTGGCGCGGCCACGGAAGCCAGCCAGTCGGAAGCCCATCACGTGCGGCGCGACCGCACGAGGCGCCTGGACGCCGTGCTGCTGCATCGCGTCTGGGGACTGCCGATCTTCGTGGCGCTGATGTGGGCGCTGTTCAATCTGGTGTTTGCGCTGGGCGAACCGCCGATGCAGTGGATCGAAGCCGGCCTGGGCTGGTTGTCGGATCGGGTGCTGGCGGTCTGGCCGGACGGCGCGGCGCCGCTGCTGCAGTCGCTGGTGGTGGATGGCATCATCGGCGGCGTGGGGGGGGTGATTTCCTTCCTGCCGAACATTCTGCTGCTGTTCCTGGGCATTGCCTTTCTGGAAGACACGGGGTACATGGCCCGGGTGGCGTTCCTGATGGACCGGGTGATGCACAAAATGGGGCTGCACGGGAAAAGCTTCATTCCGATGCTGATCGGCCTGGGCTGCACCGTGCCGGCGATTCTGGCGACGCGCATGCTGGAGAGCAAACGAGACCGCTTCACGACAATCATGGTATCGCCGTTTGTCAGCTGCGGCGCCCGGCTGACCATCTATGCGCTGCTGATTCCGGCCTTTTTCGCGCCGGCATGGCGGGGATGGGTGCTGTGGGGCCTGTACATGGCGGGCATCCTGGCGGCGATCGGCGTGGCGCGGCTGCTGCGCGGCACGCTGCTGCGCGGGGACAGCGCGCCGTTCGTGATGGAACTGCCGCCCTTCCGGCTGCCCACGTGGCGCTCGGTGGGCATCCACATGTGGGACCGCGCCTGGATGTATCTGCAGAAGGCCGGCACGGTGATTCTGGCCATTTCCATCGTGCTGTGGGCGCTGGGGACGTTTCCGCGGCGCGCGGAATTCAGCCGCGACTACGCCGCGGCCATCGAGCAGGCGGCGGGCCCCGCCGAGGCGGCGGAGCTGGAGGCGGCGTGGCAGGCGGAACGCCTGGCGCATACAGCCATCGGCCGGATCGGCCGGGGGCTGGAGCCCGTGCTGCGGCCCCTGGGGTTTGACTGGCGCGTGGGGACGGCGCTGGTCGGAGCCTTTGCCGCCAAGGAAGTGTTTGTCGCGCAGATGGGCATTGTGTTTTCGCTGGGGAGCGTGGAGGACGAGCCCGACAGCCTGCGGCGAACCCTGCGGGAACAGTATTCGCCGCTGCAGGGACTGGCCATGATGCTGTTCTGCCTGCTGAGCGCTCCGTGCATGGCGACCATTGCCGTCACCTGGCGCGAAACGAATTCCTGGAGCTGGGCGCTGGGCATGCTGGTGGGCATGACCGTCATCGCCTGGGGGGTCACGTTCGCGGTGGTTCAGGCCGGGCTGTGGCTGGGATGGGGAGTCCCCTGACATGAACGCGCAGTGGGCCGACTGGATGGCCGTGGGGCTGGCCGTGGCGTTGGCCGCCGCCTGGCTGGGATTCCGGATCTGCCGCCAGTGGCGGCGGCAGAAGGAGGCCCGCCCCGGCACAGGCGCCTGCGGATCGAAATGCGAAGACTGCCCCTTCAGCAAAGGGTGCGGGGGGCGGAACTAATCGGAACCGGGGCTGTCCCGCAGGGGCCATTCCAGATCGAGGGTCAGGCCTTTCCGGGTGGGGAAGGCATGGTCGGTTCCGTCGAACGACAGTGTGGCGGTTTCCCCGTCGGCGCGAACGGCAAAGGGAATCTCCGGCTGCCGGGCATGGAGGATGGCGGCGAGGGTGACGGCTTTTTCCAGGCCGTCGCCGCGGCGCGAATTCCAGACTTCGTCGGGCTGGGCGGCGCGGGTGGCGTCATAGATGGACTCGCCGGGCATGTCGCGGAGGACGGCCGCGGCCGCGGCCGGATCCATGGCGCGGGCGGCTTCGACGCAGACGGGCGAACGCTCGATGGCGGCCTTGAAGAAGGGGCGCGGATCGGTGCGGGCCAGATCGCGGGCGGCATAGAACGCCAGGTCCGCCGCGGGGTTGGTCGCCCGCTGGGCTTCCAGCCTTTCCACGATTTGCTCGCGCGACAGGCCGGGGGGCAGGTCGATGCGCGGCCCGGGCGCAACAGTTTTCTCTCCGCCGGCATCGGGCCAGCGCGGCTCCAGTTTGCAGAAGGCGCGCAACTCGCGGATGATGTCGCAGGCGTCGGAGGAGTAGCAGTTGAATTCGCGGCCGAGCTTCTGGCGGTCATCCTCGTTGTCGAGGTCAATGCGGTTGTGGTGGAAATAGTCGTCGAACTTGTTCAGGGGGATGCGGTCGGTCAGGGGTTCGGGGAAAAACTCATCCTCGTCCATTTCGGCGAGCAGTTTTTCGCGGGTGCGGTCGGACACCTTGTAGGGACAGGAGTTTTCAAAGGCGTAGGCCTGCTCGGCGGGAATCCAGCGGCGCTTGCCGAACACGATGTGTTCGATCTGGAAGCAGCGCTGCCGCTGGGGGTTCTGGCGCAGGAAATTGAACAGGATTTCAGGCGACACGTCGGTCTGCAGGAACCCGCGGAGACGTTCCCGGAAGCGTTCGTAGGCCGCCGGCTCGATGCCGGCTTCCGGGTAAACCGTATGGATCCAGCCGGTGCAGTGCGAGACGATGGTGATCTGCTCGTTTTCAAGGGCGCGCCGGGCCTTGGCGCTGAGTTCGGTGCCGTTGAACCACATGGCCTTGGTGACCAGCCGGCGGTTGTTGGTCAGGATGCCTTCGTGGACATCCACGAAGTTTTGCGAATGCAGGGGGGTGGCGACCAGATAAATGTCGTCGAGGGAAATCCCGCACAGGATGTAGAGCGCGGCGGCATAGAGGGTGGAGAGCGACACGCATTCGCCGGCGCCCTGGTCGTGGCCGGGCTGGAAGCGGAAGGCATCCATGGCTTCGACGGTTTCAGTCTTCCAGTAGGGGATGACGTCGCGGGTGTACTTGTCGAGACCGAAGTGGCGGCGGATATCGAGGTCGAAGTAGAACCGGTCTCCTTCGTAGCCGAACAGCGCGTTGCTCCGGGCGATGGTGTCCCGGTCCATGAACGGCGCAAAGCGCGCCATTTCCTTCTCCTGCGTCGTCAGCCCCCAGGTTTCCAGGTCCAGGTTGAACGCATAGTGGTCCATGATGAACTGCTTCAGGCGCAGGATGCGCCGGTAGGGCGTCAGTTTGGCGAAATTGGCGAACCAGGGATCCTCGCGCCACTGCCAGATCCGGGGCGACATCAGGTTGGCGAGCACCAACGGATACAGCAGGCTGGGGAAGATGAAGATTTCCATGTCCGAGAGCGTCGCCGCGGAGGAATACTCCTCCAGACGCGACATCGGAACCGGCGGGATGGACGGGGACAACTCACTCATGCGCATCACTATGCTCCGTTTTGTTCTCCCGCGCAATCCGGAACGGACAAGCGCCGGGCGTCGGAGGCCGTGATCGCCGTTGAAGCCATTATGGATGTTATAACAAGCATAGTATGGTTGTTATAACAACCATAATCCCGGGATCGTGGGGGGCGCGGCGGGGATGAGGTCATTTTGGGATTGCGGGAGCAAGAGGGTTTGGGGAGACTGACGATCTACATGGAAGCAAAAACGCAGGCGGAGAGCAGGGATGGCCGGGCATGGCGCTGGGGGCACTTGCTTCTGGCGGTCGCGGTCGGGGCGGCATGGCTGGGGCTGGCGGGCATGAATCTGTGGATGGGGGAACTGAACCAGGATGAAGGCTGGTACCTCTATGCCGCCGGGCAGATCCGGGACGGCCGGCTGCCGTATCGGGATTTCGCCTTCACCCAGCCGCCGCTGATGCCGCTGGTCTATGCGTGGGGCTACCACTGGGTCGAGCGGTTCGGGGTGGCGGGCGGCCGGGCGCTGACCTGGTTTTTCGGAGCGCTGGGTTTGCTGCCGGCGGTCTGGCTGGCCATGCGAACGGGTCCGCGGCAGGCGCAGCGCCTGACCGGCGGGATCTGCTTCATCCTGGCGGCGGTCAATCTGTACCAGTCGTATTTCACCACGGTGGTGAAGACCTATGCGTTGTCGGGGATGTTTCTGGCGGCGGGGCTGGCCATGCTGTCGTTCGTGGGGCGGCGCCATGCGTTCCGGGCGGCCTCGGCGGCCGGCTTCCTGCTGGCGTGCGCGGCGGCCACGAGGATTTCGCTGGGGGCGGCGCTGGCGCTGGGCGGGCTGTATCTGCTGGCCTGCCGCAAGCGCGTCAAGGCCTGGGCCTGGCTGGACTTCGCGCTGGGCGGGGGGCTGGGGCTGGCGGTGACGTTGCTGCCGTTCATGGCGCTGGGGCGCGAGGGATTCCGGTTCGGCATCCTGGAATATCACACGCTGCGCGAGGCCGGGCCGTGGATGGTGCAATGGGCCTACAAGGCGGGCGGCCTGTCGCGGCTGGTTCAGGCCTATTTTCCGGCCGCGGTGATCGGTCTGTTCCTGCTGCTGGCGGCGCTCCGGCGGCCGGCCGGCCGCGCGGCCGCAGCGGCCGTCGCATCCGGTCCGGGGCCGGAGGCCGGGGCCGACGGCATGGCCCCGTGTTTTTCTGCCTTCCTGTGGGTGGTGGTGGCGGCGCTGGCGCTGGTCCATCTGTCCGCGCCGTTCCCGTACGACGACTATCAGGTGCCGGTCTATCCGGTTTTCTGCGCCGCGCTGGCTGTCGCGGCATCCCGCTGGTGGGTGCGCATGGAAGCCCGGTGCGCCGAAGAACCCGCCGGCGACGCGCGCAGCGCGCGGCGGCTGGCCGTTCTGACGGGCCTGTGGCTGGTATGCGCGCTGCATGTGTTTTCCTCGCCGATGGCGCAGAACTGGTTCGTGGCCGGGCGCGACCGCATCTGGTGGCGGCTGCGCGAGCAGAGTCCCATGGCGCAGCTGCGGGACATGGGCCGGTGGGTGCGGGAGCTGACGCTGGCCGAACAGGGCACGGAGCTGCTGACACAGGACACGTATCTGGCGGTGGAGGCGGGCCTGCCGGTGCCGCACGGGCTTGAAATGGGGCCGTTCAGCTATTATCCGGACTGGCCCCGCGAGCGCGCGGAGCAGATCGGGGTGGTCAACCGCGACATGCTGCGGGAGCTGCTGGCGGCCTCCACCAACGCGCCGATCGCGGCGTTCAGCGGGTACAGCCTGGCCATCCGGTCGCCGGAGGTCGAAGAAATCGCCCGCGACGACCGCCAGGCCCTGGACGCGATCCTGGCGGAGCACTTCGAGCCGGTGGAAAGCGTGCCGGGCTTCGGGCAGGCCGGAACGGTTCTGGAGATTCTGCGGCGCAAGCCGATCGAGGACGCCGGGGAGCCGGCGGCAACGGCCGGGGAATGAAGCTGTCCATCATCGTGCCGGCCTACAACGAGGAATGCCGGATCGGCGGCATGCTGGAGGCCTATCTGTCGCACTTTTCGGCGGGCTACGGCGATGAGTTCGAGATCATTGTATCCGTCAACGGATCGAAAGACCGCACGGAAGACGTGGTGCGGGACTTCCAGCCGCGGTTTCCCCAGCTGCGGGTGCTGGTGACGCCGGAGCCGATCGGCAAG
The DNA here is from genome assembly GCA_018432565.1 of Kiritimatiellia bacterium. Classification (GTDB taxonomy): domain Bacteria; phylum Verrucomicrobiota; class Kiritimatiellia; order CAIQIC01; family Lenti-01; genus JAAZFE01. Next base: position 1,034 of record JAHDSS010000005.1, on the reverse strand, counting down.
GGCGGGGCGGTGATGGCGGGGGGGCGCATCGCCCGGGGCGACCTGATCGGGTTTGTGGACGCCGACGGCGCCACGCCGCCCGCGGCGTTCGAGGATCTGGTGAAGCAAATCGGCGGTGCGGGGCTGATCATCGCGTCGCGGCGCCTGCCGGGGGCGGTGGTGAGGCCCCGCCAGCCCTGGAAGCGCCGCGCCGTTTCGCGGGTGTTCAACGGTCTGGTCCGGTCGCTTTTCAAACTGAAGATCACGGATACGCAATGCGGCGCGAAGCTGATGACGGCCGAGGCGTGGCGGGCGATTGTGCCGCACATCGGCCTGACCAAATGGGCGTTTGACGTGGACATGCTGTTCAAGACCCGCCGGGCGGGATACCGGATTGCGGAAATTCCGACGACGTGGAGAGACGTGGCCGGCTCCAAGCTCCGGATCGGGCGGGTGTCGTTCCAGATGCTGCTGGCGATCGTGCGGCTGCGCCTGCTGTATTCGCCCCTGCGCTGGGTGGTGACGCTCTACGACCGCCTGCTGGGGCGCGTGATCGAGCTGGAGCCGGCTCCCCGATGAATGCCGCGCCGGCAGGGCGGGACGCATCGGGACTGTTCCGGCACGGCAGCATGCTGGTGGCCGGCACGCTGACGGGGGCGGTGTGCAATGCGGCTTTCCACATGGTGGTGGGGCGGGAGCGCGTGCTGCCCAATGCGGAGTACGGCTCGCTGGTGGCGATGCTGGGCATTATTCTGGTCGTCAGCACGCCGATGCTGGCGCTGCAGAACACGCTGGCGCATTTCATTTCGACAAGGGACCGCGCGGGGCGGCGCGAGGAGATCCTGCCGTTTTTCCTGCATTGGGTGGTTCTGTTTGCCGGAATATCGGCGGCGATCGTGGCGGGGGCCTGGTTTTTCCGCGAACCGCTGGCGGCCTTCTGGAACGTGGGGCCGGGGCTGATGTTCATGACGTTTGCGGTGCTGGCCGCGAGCCTGTGGATGAGCCTGTTCCAGGGCCTGCTGCAGGGGATGCAGGCGTTCGGCTGGCTGGCCTGG
>JAHDSS010000300.1 GCA_018432565.1 Kiritimatiellia bacterium | reverse complement strand
GCCCGCGAACGTGTTCGCGGCGGCGGGGCGCGGCATCATCCTGGCGTGCCAGGGGACGGGGCAGGCGCTGCTGATGCTGCTGGGGGCGGCCGCGCAGACGCCGTTTCTGTTGTCGCGGAAGAACCGCGAGGACGTGATGCGCCAGCTCTACCTGGTGGGGATCAAGAGCCTGGGGGTGGTCAGCGTGGTGGCGCTGTTCACGGGGATGATCCTGGCGCTGCAGGTGGGCCTGGAACTGCGCCGCTACGGGCAGGAGAACAGCATCGGCACACTGGTGTGCATTTCCATGCTGCGGGAAATGGGGCCGTTCATGACGGGCCTGGTGATCGCGGCGAGCGTGGGGTCGGCGATTGCCGCGCAGATGGGGACGATGACGGTGGGCGAGGAGATCGCGGCGCTGGACGTGATGAGCATCAATCCGCTGCGCTACCTGATGATGCCGCGGCTGGTGGCGCTGGCGGTGATGATGCCGCTGCTGACGGTCTATACGAACCTGCTGGGCATCTTCGGCGGAGCGATGGTCGGGGCGTCGCAGCTGGGCATTTCCTGGGAGGCCTATTTCGACAACGCGTTCCGCTACGCCGAGAACAAGGACCTCTACGTGGGGCTGTTCAAGGCGTTTCTGTTCGGGCTGATCATCGTGACGGTGGCGTGCTACCAGGGGTTCACGGCGAGCGAAGGGGCCGTGGGCGTCGGGCGCGCGACGCGACGCACGGTGATCGTGTCGTTTCTGCTGATCCTGATCGTGGGCTACTTCGTAACCAGGCTGTTCTACCAATGATCCGGTTCGAGCAGGTGACCAAGCGCTTCGGCGCGAAGACGGTGCTGGACGGGATCAGCTACGAGATCCGGCGCGGGGAGACGTTTGTGATCGTCGGGCGGTCGGGGGCGGGCAAGAGCGTGAGCCTGCGGCACATGATCCGGCTGCTGACGCCGGACGCGGGCCGGGTGTGGGTGGGGGATGACTGCGTCAGCGAGACGTCGGGGAAGCAGCTGGAGCGGATTCTGGGGCGGTACGGGGTGCTGTTCCAGAGCGCGGCGCTGCTGCAGTGGCTGAACGTGGAGGACAACGTCTGCCTGCCGCTGCGGCAGACGATGAACCTGCCCGACGACGAGGTGCGCGCGCGGGCGGCGGAGAAGCTGGCGCTGGTGGGGCTGGAGGGCGTGGGCGACAAGATGCCGGCGGACATTTCCGGGGGCATGCGCAAGCGCGTGGGGCTGGCGCGGGCGATCGTGACCCAGCCGGAGATCATCCTCTACGACGAGCCGACGTCGGGGCTGGACCCGGTGATTTCGCGGCAGATTGACCTGCTGATTGACGACCTGCGGCAGCGGCTGGGGGTGACCAGCGTGGTGGTGACCCACGACCTGTACAGCGCGCTGTATGTCGGGACCCGCGTGGCGATGCTCCACGAGGGGCGCTTCGCGGTGTGCGCCCCGCCGGAGGAATTCGTTGCATCGGAGCATCCGGTCGTGAGAGACTTCCTGCAGGCTCAGGGCATTGCCGGCATGGACGATGTGCGGAAGGCGTTTGGCAAATGAAGTTCAAAAAACAGGTGTTCATCGAAAGCGCGGTGGGGCTGTTCAGTTTCGCGGTGATCGCGGCGCTGTTCATGCTGACGGTGGTGCTGAGCCAGGACACGATGTTCCGCAAGGAGCGGCCCGTGGAGATCGTGTTCGACAACGCCATGGGCCTGCGGGTGGGCGACGCGGTCAGCGCGCGCGGGGTGAGCGTCGGCAAGGTCAAGCAGATCGACCTGAAGCGGGACGGGGTGCATGTGCTGGCGCTGCTGAAGACGCCGGTGCATCTGCGGGAGGATTACCGGATCGAAGTGCTGCCGACGTCGGTGCTGGGCGGGCGCTATCTGAACATCCATGAAGGCAGCTACGACACCCGGCCGATGCGCCCGCAGCCGCGGGTGCTGAAGGGCCATGCCTCGACCGACCTGATTGATTCGGCGACGCGGACGGTGGAAGACATCCGGCTGGCGCTGAACGACGGCATTCTGGAGGATTTCAAGGCGACGATGGCACAGGTGCGCAGGATCGCCACGAAACTCGGCGAAGGCGAAGGCACGCTGGGCAAGCTGATTGCCGACGACGCGGTGTATCGCGACGTGCAGGAGATTGCGGCCAACCTGCGCGGGACCAGCGAAAAACTGGCGCGGGGCGAGGGCACGATCGGCCGGCTGATGAATGACGACCGGCTGTATGACGATGCCCAGGCCGTGGCGGCCAACCTGCGGGAGATCAGCGACCGGCTGGCGAAGGGCGAAGGGACGCTGGGCCAGCTGCTGGCCGGGGACGACCAGGCGTATCAGGATCTGGCGGCCACTCTGGCGGCCTTCCGCGAGATGTCGGAATCCATCGCCAGGGGCGAAGGCACGCTGGGCCGGCTGGTGGCGGACGAGGAGATGTACGTGGAATTCCAGGGCCTGCTGCGGGAAGGCCGGGCGGCGCTGGACGACATCCGCGAAACCTCGCCGATCACGACATTCACCAGTATTTTCTTCGGAGTGTTTTAGCGGGGCGGACGGCCGGAAGGATCGGAGGCGCAGGATGAAGCGACAAAGATGGAGCGGAACGGCGGCGGTGGTGGCGGTGGCCATGGCTCTGGCATGCCTGCCGGCGGCGCCGGCCCGGGCGGAGATCGGCGGGGATTCGACGGGGGCGGCCGTCACCGTGGGTCTGATGGTGGCGGTGGTGGCGGTGTACGGGCTGGTCGCGCTGCGGTCGGACGTCGAGCGCTATTCGCAGGCCGACCGGGAGACGGCCATTGCCCGGGCGGTGAAACGGGCCGAGGAATCCCCCGTGGTGCTGCAGGCCGTGACCGCACCCATGGGGCTGGACTCGTCCGGCGCGGGGGCACCGACCGAAGTGGCCGGCGCCACCATCGGCTGGCGGGTTCATTTCTGAACGGGCGCAGCCGCAGAAACTGATTCACCCACGGGACAAGCCCGTGGGGGTCGAGGGGCGGAACTAATTCACCCACGGGACAAGCCCGTGGGGGTCTGAAGGGGAACTGATTCACCCGCGGCACCCGACTTCGCCAAGGCTCCGTCGGGCAGGCAAGCCCGTGGGGGTCTATGGGGAGCGCTCACTGGTTCAACCGGGCGAGGTGGGCGCCCCAGGCGCGGGCGCGGTCGAGCTCGCCGGGCTTGAGCGGGCCGGTCATGCCGGTGACGCGAAAGCGCTTGCCGCGGGCGGCGGGGGCGTAGCCGGCGGATTTCAGGGACTTGAGAATGGCGCCGGTGGCGCCGCCCGGCGACCACCAGATGCGCGTTTCGAAGGCGGCGCTGCGTCCGGCGCCGGGCGGAAGGGATTCGAGCCAGCGGCGCAGGGAAGGATGCGACAGGTCCGGCGGCGTGGCGAAGGCGGCGGCTTTTTTGCGGATGGTTTCGCGAATGTCGTCGGTGGGCAGGCGAAAGGCAAACAGCGGCGAACCGGCCACGATCCAGTCGGCGCCGGCGACGGTGTCGGGGACGGCCTCGGCGGTGGACAGGGCGCGGGCGTTTGGTCCCAAGCCTTCCGCGATGGCGCGGGCGATGGCGGCGGTGTTGCCCCACAGGGATTCATAGACAACGATGGCGTTCATGGCGGTCTCTCCTGTTTGCATGGACAAGTCTACACCACGGGGGAACCCGCCGGAAGGGCTATTTGCCGGCCGCGGGAGGCCGGGGCCGGCGACTGGACAAAAAAATCCCGCCGCGGGGGCGGCGGGACGGAGCGGATTCGCTCAGTTGAGGTTCTGGCTGGCCGTGCGGGTATTGATGCCGTCGGCATTGGTGGCGTACACGCTGAGGGTGAACGGTTCGTCCGCACCGGTCTTGTTGAAGGCCACGTTATTGGCAGCCACGGTTTCGGAGCCCCCGAAGCTGGT
>JAHDSS010000065.1 GCA_018432565.1 Kiritimatiellia bacterium | reverse complement strand
CCCTCGGTCAGGGAACCGGCCCGGCGCAGAATGCCCGTCAGCCCCATGCCGTGGAAGATGTTGTCGCCCAGCACCAGGGCCACCGGCTCGCCCGCCACGAAGTCCCGGCCGATGACGAACGCCTGCGCAAGCCCTTCGGGCCGGGGCTGTTCGGCGTATGCCAGGCGCAGCCCCAGCGCGGAGCCGTCGCCCAGCAGCGCGCGGAACCGCGGCAGATCCTCCGGCGTGCTGATGATCAGGATCTCGCGGATGCCCGCCAGCATCAGGACGGACAGCGGATAATAGACCATGGGCTTGTCGTGAACCGGCAGGAGCTGCTTGCTGACCACCCGGGTGATGGGATACAGACGGGTCCCCGATCCGCCCGCCAACACGATGCCTTTCATTCGCCGGCTCCTTTCACATTCCACCGCGGGCCAGCTTGGCCAAAAGCCCGCTCTTCTTCAAGCCGTTTCCCCGCACGCGTCCCGCCCGCGTCCCCGTGCCCGCCCCCGTGCTCACCACCCCAGCAGCCAGGCGAACACCAGCGGAGCCACAATCGTTGCGTCGCTCTCGATGATGTATTTCGGCGTCCCGATATCCAGCTTGCCCCAGGTGATCTTTTCGTTGGGCACCGCGCCGGAATACGACCCGTAGGAGGTCGTGGAATCGCTGATCTGGCAGAAGTACGCCCAGAACGGCACCTCGGCCCATTCCAGGTCCTGGGCCATCATCGGCACCACGCAGATCGGAAAATCGCCGGCAATGCCTCCGCCGATCTGGAAAAAGCCCACTCCGGGGCCGCCGGAATTCTGCCGGTACCAGTCGGCCAGGAACATCATGTACTCGATTCCGCTTTTCATGGTGGACGGAGCCAGTTCGCCCTTGATGCAATACGAGGCGAAGATGTTGCCCAGGGTGCTGTCTTCCCAGCCCGGCACGATGATCGGCAGATTCTTCTCGGCGGCGGCCAGCATCCAGGAGTGCGCCGGATCGATTTCGTAGTCCGGCGCCAGGACGCGGCTGCGCAGCAGGCGGTACAGATAGTCATGGGGGAACAACCGCTCGCCGGCGGCCTGCGCCTCCTTCCAGATCGTCTGCACATGCCGCTGGATCTTGCGGAAGGCTTCCTCTTCCGGGATGCAGGTATCCGTCACGCGGTTCAGCCCCTGGTCCAGCAGCTCGCGTTCCTGGGCCGGGGTCAGGTCGCGGTACTGCGGCACCCGCCGGTAGTGCGAATGCGCCACCAGGTTCATGATATCCTCTTCCAGGTTCGCCCCGGTGCAGGAGAGGATCTGCACCTTGTCCTGCCGGATCATCTCCGCCAGCGAAAGGCCCAGTTCGGCGGTGCTCATCGCCCCCGCCAGCGAAACCAGCATCTTCCCGCCCGCCGCCAGGTGGGCTTCATAGCCCTTGGCGGCATCCACCACGGTCGCCGCGTTGAAGTGGCGGTAGTGCTTTTCCATGAATTGCGATACGGGTCCTCGATCCATCCTGCGCCTGCCTTCCTTGCTCCATGGCTCACGCCCCCGGATCCGGGAGCGTCTCACAGACTCCCATCCCGCCCGGCCAAAGGACAGCCAAATATGCGGTTGGCGCCGGATATCCTTTGCCCGGGGGCTTTCGTTCCGACATACTGGCCGCAACATGATCGCGCTTGCCGCCGTCTCCCTGGTCTGGGCGTTTTCGTTCGGACTGATTGGCAACCAGCTGGCCGGGCTTCCGCCGTCCTGGCTGGGCTGGGTGCGGCTGGCTCTCAGCGCCGCCCTCTTCCTGCCGTTCGTCCGGCGGATCCCCGTCCGGCAGGCCGGGGCTCTGTTCCTGACCGGGGCGGTGCAGTTCGGACTCATGTACTGGGCCTATCTGGCCAGTTTCCGCCATCTGCCGTCCCACGAGGTGGCGCTGTTCACCGTGACCACGCCGCTGTTTGTCGCCGGGCTGAACGATCTGGCCCGCCGGCGCTTCAAGCCGTGGAACCTGCTGGCGGCGCTCCTGGCCGTGGGCGGGGCGGCGCTGATCAAGTGGCAGGCCGTGCAGACGGCGGCGCCGCTCCGGGGCATCCTGCTCGTCCAGCTGTCCAATCTGTGTTTTGCGGCCGGCCAGCTGGCCTATCGTTCCATCCTGGCGGGCATGCCGCGGCCCGTGGCCGACCGCCACGTGTTTTTCTGGCTGCATCTGGGCGGATTCGCCGTGCTGACGCCCCTGGCCCTTCCCCTGGCCTTCGGGGCCGCGCCGCCGGCTCCGTCGCCGGTCCAATGGGCGGTCATCGCCTATCTCGGACTGGTGGCCTCGGGAGGGTGCTTCTTCCTGTGGAACCGCGGCGCCCGCCGGGTCTCCGCCGGACAGCTGGCGGTGATGAACAACCTGAAAATACCGCTTGGGGCCGCCGTTTCCCTGCTGGTCTTCCGGGAAACCGCCGGTGTCCACACCCTGGTGGCCGGCTCCCTGCTGATCGCGGCGGCCCTGCTGCCCGTGAACCGCCGCGGCCGGGAAAGACATTGAAGCTCCTGCCTGCATTGGATAGATTGAACGGCATGGCGGGATCATCCCCCCCGCCGGATGCCGGAGGTTTGAGCGCATGAAAAAATGGTGGTGGATTGCCGGACTGGCGGTGATTTTGAGCCTGGCGGCGTGGTTCTGGCTGAACCGCTCCGATCCTCTGGTCATGGGTACCCATGCCCATTT
>JAHDSS010000408.1 GCA_018432565.1 Kiritimatiellia bacterium | reverse complement strand
TTCTCAATACCCGCAAGGGTCCCGCCGTCCGCGCCAACCGTACGCAATGCGACAAGCCGGCCTATTCCGCCCGCATGCACGCCGTTCTGCAAGCCCAGACCAATCTGACCCTGATCCGGGACCAGATCACGGCTGTCCACGGCCAAAACGACCGGAACTCCGGCGTTTTGGGCCAGAAATCGGGCCGCGTGGAGGCCCAAGCCGTCATTTTGACCGCCGGGACCTTCCTCCGCGGCCGGATCTATGTCGGCAAGCACGGCGTTCAGGCCGGACGGCTCGGCGAACCGTCCGAGGAGCAGCTCAGCCTCCAGCTCCAGGACCTGGGTTTCCGCATGGAACGACTCAAAACCGGCACGCCGCCGCGGCTCCACAAAGACAGCCTGGACTACGACCGCATGATCCTCCAGCCCGGCGCGGAACCCCCGCCGTTTTTCAGCCGGGAATGCCGCCGAAACCGGTCGATGTTCCACGTGGAACAATCCGGAGTCCCCGCGACCGATTCGAATGTCGCCGCCAACGGCCCCTCGGCCGCAGTCCCCGATGTTCCACGTGGAACCATCGAGGGCTTTCCGCCGTTTTCGCCCTGGACTCCCGGATCCCGCCAGATCCCGTGCTGGCTCACGCATACCACCGAGCGCACCCTCGATATCATCCGGAGCCATCTCGAGGACTCCGCGCTCTACGGCGGCCTGATCGAGGGGACCGGCGTCCGCTATTGTCCGTCGATCGAGGACAAGGTCGTCAAATTTCCGCATCATTCCAACCACCATGTGTTTGTTGAACCCGAGGGCAGGGGAGTGCTGGAAATGTATCCCAACGGCACCTCGAACAGCCTGCCGCTCGACGTCCAAAAGGACATGATCCATTCCATCCCCGGCCTCGAGCGCGCGGAGTTTCTCGCACCGGGATATGCCATTGAATACGACTTTTTCGACCCCACCCAGCTCGCCCATACCTTGGAGACGAAAAGGGTGGGGGGACTGTATTTCGCCGGGCAGGTCAACGGCACCACCGGGTACGAAGAAGCGGCCGCCCAGGGCTTTATGGCCGGGGTCAATGCATCGTTGTATCTACTTGGGAGGAAATGTATTACATTTGAGCGTCACGAGGCCTACATCGGCGTGCTGATCGACGATCTGGTGACCAAGGGGACCAACGAACCGTATCGGATGTTCACCTCGCGCGCCGAGCACCGGCTGCTGCTGCGGCAGGACAACGCGGTCTTCCGCCTGGCCCGCCACGCGGAAACCCTGGGGCTGGTGCCGGGCGAGCGCCTGCGGGAAATCCGATCCATGCAGCAGGCCATCCGGGAGGAGATCGAACGGCTCGAACGGACGGTCCGGGAGGGCGCGCCGCTGGCCGTCTGGCTCAAGCGCCCGGAAATGACGTATGCGACGCTCCCCGGGCGGCGCGACGACCTCCCGCCCGAGGTAGTGGAGCAGGTGGAGTTTGAACTGAAGTACGCCGGTTACATCGAGCGCGAACAGCGGCAGATCGAAAAGGCGGAACATGTCGCCCGCCAAACCATCCCGGCCGGCTTCGACTTTCACGCCATCGGCGCGTTGCGTTACGAAACCCGTGAGAAACTCTCCGCCATCCGCCC
>JAHDSS010000138.1 GCA_018432565.1 Kiritimatiellia bacterium | reverse complement strand
CGTCATCCGGTTTGCGATCACGGTGGGCGGGTTCACGATGCTCAGCCGCGTGCTGGGGATGGTGCGCGACGTGCTGACGGCGGGGGTGTTCGGCACGTCGCTGGCGATGTCGTCGTTCGTGGTGGCGTTCCGGATTCCCAACCTGTTCCGGGCGCTGTTCGGCGAGGGGGCGCTGTCATCGGCGTTCGTGCCGGTGTTCATGCAGTCGCGGCGCCGGGAGGGGGAGGCGGCGGCGTGGCGGCTGGCGCGGCGGGTGGTGACGCTGGTGGGGGCGGTGCTGCTGGGGATCGTGGCGCTGGGGATTGTCGGGATGAGCCTGTGGCTGCTGCGGCCGCAGGTGGGGGCCGAGGCGGCGGCGGTGCTGCCGCTGGCGCGCATCATGCTGCCCTATGTCTTTTTCATCTGCATGGCGGCGCTGGCAATGGCGGTGCTGAATTCCTACCGGCTGTTTTCGGTGTCGGCCTTCACCCCGGCGCTGCTGAACATCACGTGGATTCTGGCGGTGCTGTTCATTATTCCGGTGGTGCGCGGCGGCCCGTCGCGGCAGATCCAGGCGCTGGCCTGGACGGTGTTTGCGGCGGGGGCGGTGCAGCTGGCGTACCAGGTGCCGTCGCTGCTGCGGGTGGGCTGGCGGCCGGGCGTGGACACCGACTGGCACGATCCGCGCGTGAAGCAGGTGTTCCTGCTGATGGGCCCGTCGGCGCTGGGACTGGCGGTCAACCAGGTCAACGTGATGATCAACAGCCTGATCGCGCTCTACTGGGTGGGGGCGTGGGCGCCGTCGGCGCTGTTCTACGCCGAGCGGCTGATCTACTTTCCGCAGGGCATCCTGGCGACGGCGCTGGGGACGGTGCTGCTGCCCGTGCTGTCGGATTTCGCGGCGCAGCGCAAGCACGACGAGATGCGGGGGGCGATCCACCACGGGCTGCGCACGCTGCTGTTCGTGATGACGCCGGCGGCGATCGGGCTGTTCGTGCTGGCCCCGGCCATTGTGCAGATGCTGTTCGAGCACGGCTCGTTCGACCCGAAAAGCACGGTGCTGACGGCGCGCGCGCTGTCGTTCTACGCGCCGGGGCTGATGGTGTTCTGCCTGGCCAAGGTATTCGTTCCGGCGTTCTATGCGCTGCAGGACACGCGCACGCCGGTCAAGGTGGGGTTGTGCGCGGTGACGCTGAACCTGACCTTGAACATCGTGTCGGCGCTGACCCTGCCGGAGGAGTGGAAGCACGCCGGCATGGCGTTTTCGACCGTGATCTCGGAAGGATTCAACGGGCTGGTGCTGGCGGCGCTGCTGCGCCGGCGCCTCGGACGGTTCGGCATCCGCGGGATCCTGGCCGGGCTGGGGCGCGCGCTGGGCGCGGCGGCGGCCATGGCGGCGACGGCGTTTT
>JAHDSS010000373.1 GCA_018432565.1 Kiritimatiellia bacterium | reverse complement strand
TTATGGACTTCGATTTCATGCAGAATCCGAAGCGAGCCCTATCATGAAGAACCCCGCCACGCCCGAACTGAAAGTCTTCATTGCCTCGCAGGAGTCCACCTGCGACGAATGCGGCCAGGATCTGGGCCGCCACGCCTGGATCACCCTTCAGGCCAATCCCCAGGCCCCCCAGAAGGCCAAGGCGTTTTGCCTGTCCTGCGCCGATCTGGACCACCTCGTCTTTCTGCCGTCGGGCGATGCCGCGCTGACCCGTCGTTCCCGCAAACACTCCCGCCTTTCGGCGGTGGTGCTCAAATGGAGCCGGGCGCGCAAGCAGTACGAACGGCAGGGCGTACTCGTCGAGCAAGAAGCCCTGAAAAAAGCCGAGCGGGAGTGCGAGGCCGATGCCGGCCAGCGCGAAATTCGCCGGGCGCAGGCCGTCCTGCGCCGCGCGGAACTGGATCAGGACTACATCCGCCGGTTTGCCGCCCGCGTACGGGAACTCTATCCCCATTGCCCGGCGGGGAGGGAACAAACCATCGCCGAACACGCCTGCCGGAAATACAGCGGCCGGGTGGGCCGCAGCGCCGAGGCCAAGGAACTGTCGGAACGCGCCGTGAACCTCGCGGTGTTTGCCCACATCCGCCACGCGGAAACCGCCTACGACGATCTTCTGGCCGGCGGCCGAGACCGCATCGAAGCCCGCGAACAGGTGCGCTCCGAGGTCCTGTCCATCCAGGCCTGCTGGCAGAAGTCATGACCCCGACCTTCCTGAGCGCATGGCCGCCAAAATCCGGGACCTCCGCGCCGGCCTCGACCGGGACTGAAATCCCGTCTCACGCCAAGCTTGCCAAGCCAACAGCATGGGCGCCAAGACGCCAAGAGGGAGCAAAGCCTGAAAAGCTATCCGCGACGAATGAACAGAATTAAACGGATTCGATCCGGGGGAGGCCCATGGTCCGGATCCGTACAATCCGTGAAATCCGCAGCTTGGCTGTTCGATCCCGATTTCGAACCCGATGACGATACCGATGTGAAGACCCACGCGCCCAACGGGCGCATCTACAGTCCGACCTGTTTTTCCAGTCAACAACCAGGATTCTTTTGGCAAAAGGCCAAGGCATTATGCCTGTCCTGTGCGGTCCTGCGCCGCGGGGAACTGGATCAGAACTACATCCGCCGTTCAAGCGGGCGCGCCGGCTTGAGCTCACGGCGGCTGGTCGGCCATGGCGTCCGTCAGGGATCGGCTTCAGACCCCGGACAGAAAACCGTCCGGAAGCCCTGACTGTGATGAATCTCGTCCGGGTTGCGGCCCTCGCACATTCCAATGCGGCAATAAAAGGCGTAGCCGCTCCACGCGCCGCTGCGAAATACGCGGTTGGTGCCCTCTTCGTCCGGAAACCGATCGAAACACCATTCCCTGACGTTGCCCGCCATGTCGTACAACCCGTACTCATTCGCCGCGAAAGCCCCCGCGGGACTGGTGTACGGAATGATTCCATCGTTGTATGTCGGGTGAAATCCCCGCGTCGGACTCGTATCGTAACTGAGAAAGCTAAACATGGTGGTACTCTCATAATTCGCCCGCGCGTGCTGGATTTCGTCGCTGTCGCTCCAGGGAAACCGCCGGCTGACGGCTCCGCCACGCGCCGCGTATTCCCATTCCTCACGGGTGGGCAGCCGGTAGCCGGCAGCAGCGGCTTGTTCCATATCGTCGTTTTGACCGGTCCGGTACACGACCCCGCCGACCGTATAGACCGCCGGCCGCCCCTCCTTCTCGCTGCGGGCGTTGCACCACTTCACGCAATCGTACCAGTTGACGGAATGCACGGGATGATTGGTCGCCTTGCCGCTCCCGGCGTTGTCGAACGTGTAGCCGTTGGTGATGGCCCAGGCGTACACCTCGTCCCACAGGGCCTTTGTCACCTCGCATTGGTCCATGCAGAAAAAGTCAACCGACAGGCTGTAGGTGGCCGGATAATAGTCCGGGACATAAGACTCCCCCGCCGCCAGGGGGTTGCTCCCCTCATTCGTCCCGCCGGGAATCTGCACCATGCCGGGAGGGGTGTAATCCGCAACGATCCGGTAAAACATCGGCACCGAGGCCGACATCACCGCACCGGTCGGGATGATGTAATCCAGAGGCGCCGTGCAGGTGAAATCGGACCAGGGCCCTTCGGCCCGGGAGGCCCATTCAACGCGATAGTTGAAAACGAAGTTGCTCGGATTTTCCCACGTCAGGGTCCCCGTCCCCGGAAACGACGTAATGACGGGATTCTGCGCCCATGCCGTCATGGACCAAAGCAAGCCC
>JAHDSS010000290.1 GCA_018432565.1 Kiritimatiellia bacterium | reverse complement strand
TCACCCACGGCACAAGGCCGTGGGGGTCTTCCGGACATTACACCCGCGGCACAAGGCCGTGGGGGTCTGATGGCTTGGCGGCGGGGTAACCGAGGTCCGGCCAACGACCAACGCCGGGGGGGGGAGGGAACCAATATCCAATGTCCAAGTGAGGGGGGGGGGCGGAGGACGGAGGACGGAGGAGACAGGAGACAGGGGACAGGGGACAGGGGACATCCGCCTTCGTCGAGGCTTCCGCCTTTGCCGAGGCTACGGCGGACAAGACGGCGGACATGGGGGGACGGGGGAGGAAGGGGAGCAATGTCCAATATTCAATGTCCAATATTCAATGTCCAATATTCAATGTTCAATATCCAATGTCCAAGTGGGGGGGGGGGTGCGCTCGGCGAGCGCAGCTACAGTGGAGCCGGGTGGGAGGGGGAATTTCGTGTTTGCAGGGGGCGAGGGGAGGGGGGTAGGATTCGGGCGCTATGAAAATTGTCAAAGACGGGTATTCCCTGATCGTCGGTTTGCCGGTGGCGGGGGTGGTGCTGGGGATGGCGGCCCAGCAGTGGGCCGGCCGCGGGCCGGCCCTGGCGCTCTATGCCCTGGGGCTGCTTGGGTGCCTGTTCATGCTGTACTTTTTCCGGGACCCGGAGCGGACGACGGCGTGCGGGGAGGAGGAGTTTGTGTCGGCGGCGGATGGCACGGTCCGGTCGGTGGAATACATGGAGGAGAAGCGTTTTCTGAAGTGCCCGGCGGTGAGGATCAGCGTGTTTCTGAGTCCGTTCAATGTGCATGTGAACCGGCATGCGCTGGGGGGGGTGATCCGGGAGGCGGGGTACACGGCGGGACGGCACCTGCTGACGCTGGACCCGCGGTCGTCGGAGGTGAACGAGCACAGTTCGATTCTGGTGGAGGGGGAGAAGACGCGGTGTCTGGAGCGGCAGATCGTGGGGCCGATCGTGCGGCGGGTGGTGTACTGGCAGGAGGCGGGGGCGCGGGTGGAGAAGGGGCAGCGGCTGGGCATGATGAAGTTCGGCTCGCGGATGGATCTGTATTTTCCCTCGGCGGAGGTGGAGGCGGTCGTGAAGCGCGGCGACAAGGTGCAGGCGGGCCTGACGGTGGTGGCGCGCCTGAAGAAGGCGGAGGCCTGAGGTGTCGGCCTGGCGCAAATGCGTGCCGTGCGCCTGCACGTTTGCCGCGCTGTGCGCGGGGATGGGCAGCATCCTGGCGGCGGGGGCGGGCGAATTCCTGCTGGGGGCGCAGCTGATTCTGGTGTCGCTGATTCTGGACGGGCTGGACGGGACGCTGGCGCGGCTGCTGCGCGGGCAGACGAGTTTCGGGGCGGAGCTGGACACGTTTGTGGACATCACGAGCTTCGGCATTGCGCCGGCGGCGCTGCTGTATCTGCATCCGGACGGGCTGCAGCGGATTCCGTTCTGGGGGCTGGCGCTGGCTTTTGCCTATGCGGCCTCGGGGGCGGCGCGGCTGTCGCGGTTCCGGGTGGTGGATCCCTACCGGGGGCAGCGCGGATACCTGGGGCTGCCGATCACGGTGGCGGCGGGATTCGTGGCGGCGTACCTGATCGCACTGGAGTGTCCGGCGGCGGCGAGCCGGCTGCCGGTATCGCTGTCGGGCGGGCCGGGGGCGGCGGGGTTCTGGAGCGCGCTGGTGCTGATGCTGGCGCTGCAGGTCTCGCACATCCGCTACTCCAAGCCGACGAAGAATCCGAAGGTGCTGATTCCGTTCATGGTGTGCGTGGTGATGCTGTTCATCCGTCCGCTGGCGGGGTATTCGGCGATGCTGATGTTTGTGTACGGGGTGTGGTTTGCTTTTATCTCGCCGTTTTTCTTCCGGCGGTTTCTGGCGCATCTGCCGGACGAGGAGGCGCTGGCGGAGCTGGCGGCCGCGGGCGACGAAGGGGACGAGCCGTGAAGGAGGCGATCTACGCGGGGACGTTCGATCCGGTGACGTGCGGCCACGTGGACGTGGCCGAGCGGGCGGCGCACGTGTTCGGCCGCCTGACGGTGGCGGTGGCGGAGGATCCGGCCAAGACGCTGCTGTTTCCGGTGGAGGAGCGGATGGCGCTGGCGAGAGAGAGCCTGGCGCACCTGGACAATGTGGAGGTGACGTCGTTTTCCGGCCTGCTGGTGGACTGGGCGCGGGCGCGCGGCGTGCATACGCTGATCCGGGGGCTGCGGGCGTTTTCGGATTTCGAGTACGAGTTCCAGATGGCGCTGACGAACCGCAAGCTGGCGCCGGACATCGAGACGCTGTTTCTGATGCCGAACGAGGATTTCAGTTACGTGAGTTCGAGCATGGTGCGGGAGATCGCGTCGCTGGGGGGCGAGGCGGAGAAATTCGTGCCGGCGGCCGTGGCGGAAGCGCTGCGGCGGAGGCT
>JAHDSS010000182.1 GCA_018432565.1 Kiritimatiellia bacterium | reverse complement strand
CCCAGCTCGAATGGCTTGTCCGCCAAAATCACCAGCGATCCGAAGAAATTGGCGATCGTGTCCTTCGCCGCCAGCGCCACCGCCAGGCTGCCGATGCCCAGCCCCGCCAGAATCGACGACACCGGCTTGTCGCTCAGCGATTGCGCAATCTGCACGAAGACCAGAATGACCAGCGTCACCCGCAGGCTTTTGCTCACCATCGGCACCAGCATGTCGTTGAGCTTGCTCCTCGAGCGGCCGGCCCAGCCCCGCAGCGAAGCATCCGCCACGTCAATCAGCGCATAAAACACATAGCCCACGGCCAGAATGCCCAGCACGTCCAACCCCGAGGCCACCCAGGCCCCGAACCGGTCGCCCAACACCAGCGTGTTCACCCCGACCGCCAGCCCCCACACGAACAGCGCCGGCACCGCCGCCTTCCCCAGCGCGTGAAATATCGCCCCCCTCACCTTCCGCCCGCGGCTGTCCTGATACGCGCCCGTCTTCTCCAGATAATGCCGCGCCAGCTTGCCCGCGAGTAACCCGCCCAGCACCCCGCCCAGCAGCACCAGCACACGCCACAATTCGTTCCCCATGACTTCCTTGGTCAGCCACATCTTCAATTCATCCATTCGATCTTCCTCCCGTACGGGTTATGCATGCAGGGCCAACCTAACGCGGATCAGCCATGGTCGCAAGAGTCCATCCCCCCGCACGACCTTTCCCTCGGACCCAAAAGGACCGGCGGCTTCCAGCCGCCGATGCAGCCAAGGCAACAAGCCCACCCCCCGGCGAAACCGCCCTCACCCGAACGGCGCGACGACCTGAACCCCCGGGAACAACCCGCGCACCCGCGCCTCGTCTTTGGCCTCGAACAGCAGTTTGACGTTGGGCCCCGCATCCATCGTGAACCACAGCGGCAGCCCCTCCTGCCGCGCCGCCCAGACCGTGCGCATCGCCGCCACCGTTTCCGGCAGCGCATAAACAATCGGCGGACGCGTCGCCGCCATCAGCGCATGCATTGCCAGCGCGTTGCCTTCGGTCACCGTTCCCAGCGCGGCCATGTCCTTCCGGGCAATCGCGTCCTTCAGCGCCGCCAGATCCGCGGCCACCCGCCCCGGCCATTCCCGGTAGAATTCGCACGTCTCGACGCTGCGCTTCATCCCCTCGCGCGAGCCCACCGGCTTCTCCGCCGCGCACAGCACCACCGCGCCCATCCGCAATTCCGGCCATTCCGCCGGCAGCCGCTCGCCATAGGAATCCATGCCGTCGGGCGCGCTCCCCGCATGCCATTCCACGAATCCGTCCTGCAGGCTGCGCGCCGCGCTGCCGCTGCCCAGCCGCGCCAACACGGACAATTCGCGAATGGACAGCCCCCAGCCGTAGAGATCGTCCAGCGCCCGCGCCATCGCCGCAAACCCCGACGCCGACGACGCGAATCCCGCCGCCGTCGGCACCGTGTTGCGCGCCTTCACCTCGTACCAGTAGCCCGGTGCGGGCCGGAACAAATCCAGATAGGCGCTGGCCCGGCGGGCAAACACGCCGGTCAACGGCTGCGGCGCGCTGTTGAGCCAGATCGCGTCGTGGGGCCCTTCCGCCGGCGATACCTCCACCTCGGAGCCCAGCGGTCCCAGCGAAATGGACAGGCTGCCCGTCACCGGCAGATTCAATTCCTCGTCGCGCTTGCCCCAGTATTTCACCAGCGCGATGTTCGCCGGCGCGCGGCCCCGGCCTGCTGTTTCCTCCGGCAGGCCCCTCCCCGACACGATGCGCTGCGCCACCTCGCGGGCCGTCGTCACGGCTTCTCCTCCACCCTCGCGCCCTCGGCGTCCACCTTGATCGCCAGCGACGGCACGCCCCACTCGCGCCGCATCGCCTTGCCCAGCCCCACCACGCAGTCGCCCAGCCCGGAACCGGATATCTTGCTGCCCAGGATGTTCGGATCCTCCCGCAGCGCGTACACCAGCTCGGACAGCTCCGCGTTGTTGACCCCCATCGCATCCATCAGCCCCTGGTGGATGTCCATCAGTTCGCCCACGGTCTCCCAGTCCTCCGTCGCCGCCGCCGCAAACGCCCGCTGCACGGTGTCGCCGATCAGGGCCTCGATCTTGTTGAAAATGTCGGGCTGGTTCTGGCGGTTCTCCTCGACAATGGCCACCACTTCCGGCGTCGGCATCTTGCTGCCGGAATACAGCACCGTCAGCTTCGGGGCCGTCGGCAGCACCACGGCCTCCTGGGACTCCGCAAAATAGCGCAAACACCCCCCGTACGTGCTCGCCGCCACGTCCGCCCCGGATCCCACGCCGCCCTGCGCCTTGCGAATGATCTTCACGCCCGCCTCCAGCAGCTGCCGCGGATCCGGCGTCTCGCCCCGCGCGCCCGACAGCGCCGCCAGTGTCGCGACGGTCACCGCCGCGCTGGTTCCCAGCCCCATCTGGTGCGACATGCCCGATCGGATGTCCAGTTCAAATCCCTGCGGCAGCCCTTCGCGGACCGCGCGGATCGCCCCCAGCACAAATCGGAAACTGTCGTTCGGCGCCAGCTCGTCCAGCGTGGTGCGGTGCTTGCCCAGCGCGGAATGCAGCAGCACGGCTTCGTCCTCGCGGGGAACCAGCGTCACCTTCATGCGCCGGCTGATCGCGCAGACGATCGCCGGCTGACCGCGCAGCACCGCATGCTCGCCCATCAGCATGAGGCTGCCCGGCGCGGAGGCTTGTACGGCACGCAAGCTCATCGGCCGGCGGTCACACCACCCGCACGCCCATCGGATCGGGGCGCACGGTCATCAGGTCGTAGCCGTACTTGGCGCACAGTTCCGCCGGCGCGTCGCGCGTGGCCACCACCACCATGCCGGCTCCGTCGCCCGTCACGGCCCCCGCCCCGCAGATCTTGGCCGCGGCGCCGGCCTGCTCGACCTCCCCCACGAAATCCGCCACCCGCCCCGGCACCACCCCGATCTCGTTCAGCAGGCGGTGATTGTCCCTCATCGCCTTCTGGAACGCCTTCAGGTCGTCGTGCGCCAGCGCCCGGTGCATCCGGCCGGTCACGGCTTCAAATTCATCCCACAGCGGGCACGCGGCCCCCGTCCGGCGCGCGACCGAGGCCACCGCCTCGCCCGTCGTCCCCTGCGGCTGGCCCGTGTTCACGATATACAGCGGCATCCGCGGCAGCGGCATTTCCTGCGCTTCACCGTTCTGGAACCGTACGCAGCCGCCGTGCATGGACACGTACGTATCCAGCCCGCTGGCCCGCCCGTGCTGCATGTTCTCCACCTCGAGACTGTAGCGCGCAAACCACTCCGGCCGGAACTCCACCCGGTAGAAATGGCCCAGCCCCCGCAGCACGCTCAGAATCGTCGCGGCCGACGACCCCATCCCGCACCCGATCGGAATGTTCGAGCTCATCCGCACGTTCACCCCCCCGCCCATCTTCAGATGCAGGCCGTCCATCACCGTCACAAACGCAAACTGGAACAGATCCACCGGCTTGCGCAGCACCTCGCGGATGGACAGTTTTCCCTCCAGAAACTCCTCGTAGTTGCGCAGCACCCGCCCGTGAAACTCCTGCAAGGCCCGCAGCGTAAACGACTCGCTCCCCTCCTTCAGGTTGGGAAGGTCGAACGACACCGTCCCCGCCGCCCCTTCCTCCGTAATGAAGGTCTGGGCGTTCCGGTTGACGGCCATGGCGATCGCCGGGCGGCCATACACCACCGCATGCTCACCGCTCAGGATCAATTTACCTGGTGCTACGGCTTTCATTTGTCTCGTGTAGCCTACCCCCGCCCCCCGGCTTTGTAAAGCGCTCCCGCGCCCCGCCCCGCGGCCGCTCCGCGCGGCTCCCGTCCCGCGCGGTTCCCCGTGGCGCGGGGCTCCCGTCCCGCGCAATTCCCAAAATGTGCACGTGACAGGAGCCGCGCCTGCGACAAGCGGTCGTACCGGTTGCTCTCCCCATCCACCGCTCTTTCCGGTTGTGTTCCCGGCCCCCGTTCTCCACAATCCGGCCCATGAACGACCGAATGCGGGATTATGCACCCCGGCCCGGAACCCTGGCCGCCATGGCCGCCTGCCTGCTGGCCCTGACCGCCTGCGTACGCCTCCCCGTCGAACCGACGGCTCCCCGGCCCCGCCCGCCGCTTCCCTCCCATCCCAGGCCCGCCCCCCCCGTAACCCGCCCGCCGGCACCCGCCCCCGTCCCGCCGACCGTTCCCGCGGATGTTCTGATGGCCATCCAAATCCGCCTCGACCGCGCCCACTGCTCGCCGGGGGGCATCGACGGCCGATGGGGGCCCAAGAGCCGGAAGGCGCTCGCCGCCTGGCACCGGAAAAACGGCCACCCCCCCGCCGATCAGGTGGATCCCACCGTCCGGGCCCGCCTGGGCTCCACCAACGGCCTCATGACCGCCTATACCGTCACCGCCGCCGATCATGCCGCCCTCTCCCCCCACCCCGATTCCTGGCTGGAACGCTCCCGCATGGATCGCCTCGGCTTCGCCACCATCGAAGAACTCGTCGCCGAAAAATGCCATCTCTTCCGCGCCGCCCTCCGCGACCTGAACCCGCGCGCGCCCTGGCCCAATCCACCCCCGGGCAGCGTCCTGACCGTCCCCGATGTCCGCGCCAAACCCCTCCCGCACCTGTCGCGCATCGACATCCTCGTCGGCGAAAAATCCCTCCTCGCCTACGACGCCGAAGGCCGCCTCGCCGCGCTGTTCCCCTGCTCCATCGCCGCCGACATAAGCAAGCGCCCCGTCGGCAAAACCCTGCAGGTGGTCGTCTGGGCCGAAAACCCCGACTACACCTTCGATCCCGCCCTCTTCCCCGAAAACCCCGAATCCGCCGCCATCGGAAAACGCCTGCGCATCCCGCCCGGCCCCAACAACCCCGTCGGCGTCGCCTGGATCGGACTCGACCTCCCTGGCTACGGCATCCACGGCACCCCCGCCCCCGAAGACATCAGCCGCACCGAATCCCACGGCTGCTTCCGCCTCACCAACTGGGACGCCGCCAAACTCGTCCACGCCGTCCATGCCGGCCTGCCGGTCCGCGTCCTGCCCTGACCACCCCGGATTTAACATTTAAGGGCTGACCCCGGGGTCAGCCCTTAAATGTTAAATTTCACCTGGCTCCCGGCTGACCCCGGGGTCAGCCCTTAACTGTTAAATTTCACCTGGCTCCCTATTCCGGCACCGCCACCCCGACGCGGTAGGCATTCAGCCCTTGCACCGGATTTTCGTCCACCAGACTTATTCCGTCCTTTCCATTCCCGGATCCGCCTCCGGCAGCTGCGGACTGCCGAACAGAAACCGCAGCCAGTGCGGCGTCATGCGCGCCCAGGCCTCTTCGTTGTGCTCCGCCCAGCTTTCGATCCGAACCGTCATGCGATCGTCCGGAAATCCCACGCTCTTGAGCAGATCGGCCATCTGCAGCGTCCCGCCCAGCAGCTCGGCCTCCAGCCCGGCCGCCCCCCCGCACGACAGAAACAGCTTCAGGTCCGGCAAGTGCTCCCGGTCCGCCTCCACCATCCGGAAGCTCTCCGTCCCGTAGCGTTCCACGAACGCCGGCGACAGGCACGCCGCCCCCTCGAACACGTCCGGATGCCGCCACGCCGCGTAAAACGAAATCAGCCCCCCCATGCTCGATCCGGCGATGCACGACCGCCCCGGGTCCGTCCGCCAGCGCCCGTCCACCATCGGCTTGAGCTCCTGCAGCAGAAACCGCAGATACGCGTCGCCCTTGCGCGACGGCGCATACTCGTCCCGCCGCGCATCGGTGCAGTCCGCCGCCACCACGATGAACGGCTCCAGCTCCCCGCTCAAAATCATCTCCTGCGCCAGCTCGTCCACCTGCCAGTCCTTGCCCCACGTGGACGTCCCCGGATCAAACACCTGACGCCCGTCGTGCATGTACAGCACCGGATACCGCCTCGACGGCCGCTCCGCATACCCCGGCGGCAGCCAGACAATCACGTCCCGGTCATGCTCCAGAAACGCCGAATGCACCTGCGGCAGCACCTCGTAGTCGCCCGTGATCTGCGGGCCGGTCCGCTCCGCCCGGGCGTCCTTCCATCCCGCCACCCGGATCTCCACCCGCCCCCCGTCCCGGGGTTCCAGCCGGCGGTTCGCGGGAATGCGCCCTTCGGCATCCGTTTCCTCCGTCGCCCACGTGCCCCGCGTAATCTTGAATTCCACCGGCGAGGCATCCCGCAGCATCAGCGCCGCTTCCCAGCGGTCGTCCTCCATCCGCGTCATCGGCACGGCATCCGGCGCCCACCGCCCCAGTTCGTCCGCCCCCCCGGTCAGGAACACCTGCTCGCCCGCCCCCAGGCTCATCGCCGTCTGCACCACCACCCACATTCGAATCATGCCCGCACCCTGCCTTTCCAAGCCTCCTTCATACCCCACCCCCGCCCCCCGGCGCAATCTCCGTCCCGTCACATTCTAAAATTAACAGGCTGACCCCTTTTTGAGAAAAGGGGTCAGCCAATGAATTTTAGAATTTGCTGCCACATCCGCTTCTTCGATTTCTGGCCCGCACCGTCCGCCGGCTTTTTTCCTTTTCCCCCGGGCCCGGCTGGCGGATACTTCCCGACCGGTACCTATGAAACAAGCCATCCAGAAAGCCAACGTGCTCATCGAAGCCCTGCCGCACATTCAGCGGTTCCGGGGCGACACCGTCGTGGTCAAGTTCGGCGGCTCCTCCATGGACAACCCCGAAACCGTCCGGGGCATCCTCGAAGATATCGCCTTCATGAGCTGCGTCGGCATGCGCCCCGTCATTGTCCACGGCGGCGGCAAGTCCATCAATGCCCGCCTCAAACAGCAGGGTCTCCAGGCCACCTTCGTCCAGGGGCTTCGCGTCACCGACGCCGCCACCATGAAAATCGTCGAGCAGGTCCTGAACCGGGAGGTAAACCCCCAGCTGGTGACCGCGCTGAATGACCTGGGCTGCAAGGCCCGCGGCATCCACGGCGAGGACATCATCGCCGTCCGCAGGCATACCGCAGAAGATCCCGACACCGGCCGGGTGCTCGACTGGGGCTTCGTCGGCGCCATCACCCACGTGGACGTGCTGCCCGTCAAGGCCTACCTCGAGGCCGACATCACCCCCGTCATCACCCCGCTCGGCGCCGACCCCGCCAAACAGATCCACAACATCAACGCCGACGCCGCGGCGGCCGGCCTCGCCGAACGCCTCCAGGCCCGCAAGCTGGTCTTTCTCTCCGACGTCCCCGGCCTGCTCTCCGACCCCGCCGACCGCTCGTCGCTGATGAGCACCCTGCGCCTCTCCGAAGTCGAAAACCTCATCGAACGCGGCATCATCGGCGGCGGCATGCTGCCCAAGATCGGCGGCGCCCTCAAGGCCCTCAAGGCCGGCGTCCGCAAAACCCACATCATCGATGCGGCCCTGCCGCACTCCCTCCTCCTCGAACTGTTCACCGATCAAGGCATCGGCACGGAGATCGTCAATGACAGCCTCTGATTCCAGGAACCTCCACCAGCAATTCGTCATGCCCACCTATGCGCCGGGGATCACCCTCGTGCGCGGCGCCGGCGTCTCCGTCTGGGACGACACCGGCAAGGAGTATCTCGACTTCATGGCCGGCATCGCCGTCTGCAACACCGGCCACTGCCACCCCGCCGTCGTCGCCGCCGTCCAGCACCAGGCCGCCACCCTGATGCACTGCTCGAACCTCTTCCACAATCCCGTCCAGCCCCGTCTCGCCGAACGCCTCTCCCGCCTGACCCTCGGCGGCAAGATCTTCTTCTGCAACTCCGGCGCCGAAGCCAACGAAGCCCTCTTCAAGCTCGCCCGCAAGTGGGGCTCTCTCGACGGCCGCTTCGAAATCATCACCATGAAGAACTCTTTTCACGGACGCACCCTGGCCACCATGACCGCCACCGGCCAGACCAAGTACCAGAAGGGATTCGAACCCCTCGTCCCCGGTTTCGTCCACGCGGAATTCAACGACCTCGACTCTGTCCGCGCCGCCGTCACCCCGGCCACCGTCGCCATCCTCTGCGAAGCCGTCCAGGGCGAAGGCGGCGTCGTCCCCGCCGACCCCGCCTTCATCGCCGGCCTGCGCGCCCTGTGCGACGAAAAGAAGCTCCTGCTGCTGTTCGACGAGGTCCAGTGCGGCATCGGCCGCACCGGCAACTGGTTCGGCTTCCAGCACTACGGCGTCCGCCCCGACGGCCTCTCCATGGCCAAGGCCCTCGGCGGCGGCTTCCCCATCGGCGCCGCCGCCGTCTCCCCGGAACTCTCCAACGTCTTCCAGCCCGGCAACCACGCCAGCACCTTCGGCGGCACCCCCCTGGCCAGCGCCGCCGCCCTCGCCGTCCTCGATACCATCGAAAAGGAAGGCCTGCTCGACAATGCCGCGAAGATGGGTGCCCTCTTCATGGATGGCCTGAGAGACCTGGCCCGCAAGCACCCCTGCATCCAGACCGTGCGCGGCCTAGGCCTGATGATCGGCGTCGTGCTGTCCGTCCCCGCCAAGCCGGTCGAAGCCCGGCTGCGCGAGAACGGCCTGCTGTGCATCGCCACCGGCGACCACGTCCTGCGCTTCGTGCCCCCGCTCGTCGTCACCCCCGGCCACATCCGGCAGGCCCTCGACATTCTCGACCGCTCGCTCGACTAGATCCGGGCCTTTTGCGGTTGACCCTCCGCCCGGCTTCCGTACACTCCCAAGCCATGCACACGACCACCTGCCGCCTGGGACTTCTCGGACTCGCCGCCGGCCTCCTGGCCGCCGCCCCCCTCGACGCCCGCGCCGCCAAGAAATGGCGCGAATACACCGGCTGTAACGTCATCCCCAACGCCTCCAACGACGGCGACAGCTTCCACGTCAAACCCTCCAACATCAAAACCCGCCGCTACCTCTTCCGCCTCTATTTCGTGGATACCCCCGAATCCGAAAAATCCCTCCCCGAACGCCTCCAGGAACAGGCCGACTATTTCGGCATGGACAACCCCATGGATGTCGTCAAGGTCGGCAAGGACGCCGTCAAATTCACGGAAAAATTCCTGGCCGACGGCAATTTCACCGTCTATTCCCGCCTCGCCGACGCCCTGGGCCGCTCCTCCAAGGACCGCGACTACGCCATGGTGCTGTCCGCCGACGGCCGCGACCTCAGCTACGAACTCGTCCGCAACGGCCTCGCCCGGGTCTACGGCCGGGGCACCGATCTCAGCGAACTCGAGGCCTACAAGCGCACCGAAGACGGCTGGTGGAAGCGCCTCCGCGGCGCCGAACTCGAAGCCAAGAAGGAAAAGCTCGGCGCCTGGGCCTATTCCGGCGGCCCCGCCAACCCCCTGGAAGCCCTCTTCGCCCCGCGCGAAGTCGACGAACAGGATGTCGTCCTCTCCCGCACCATCAGCATCTATCCCGCGGACCCCGCCCAGACCCGCCCCATCGGCCGCCTCAACCCCGGCGTCACCGTCCATGTCATCAAGGGCATCAGCCCCGACCGCGCCCACGTCCGCTTCACCACCTCCAGCGGACAGACCTACGAAGGCTCCGCCCGCTTCATCGATCTCGGCCTGTAACCGTCCCGCTTGAACGCCAGGCGGCCTGGAACCAGCCTGCCCCGGGAATTCCTCCCTGTCTCGAACCCGGCCGGGAAAAAGCCAGGCGCCGCTACCGCTTTTTCGCCGCCCCCCGCCCCTGGCGGCGCACGATGTCCACCGCCACGCTTTGCGTATGCGCCAGCGCCCCCGGCTTGTCCGCCACCACCCGCACCGCCCGCACCCCGTCGTGCGCCAGGCAGGCCTGCGCCACCGCCTCCGCCAGCGCCTCCACCAGCCGGAATTTTCCCCGCCGCGCCGCCGCCCGCGCCGCCGCCTCGATCTCCTCGTAGTTCAGCGTGTCTTCCAGCCGGTCCGAGGCCCCCGCCCGGCGCGTGTCGCACGCCAGCGCAATGTCCAGCCGCACCGGACGCGCCCGGCGCCGCTCCTCCGGATACACCCCCAGCACACAACGCACCTCCACCCGCCGCAGATGGATCCAATCCGCCTCCGGCCCTCCGCCTCCGCGGACGGCTCCCCCTGCCCTGGCTTTCCGGTCGCTGCTCATCACCGCGCCACCATACCGCCCCCCGCCGCCCTTCCGCAATCCTCCCGTTGATGCCCCCGCTCCCTCTCCGCACTTGCCCCCCGCCCCCCGCATTGGGTACGGTGCGCTCAACAAGGAGTCCTTGCCATGAGCAATCAGATTGCGTCCCGGGAACAGTGGAGCGGCGCGTGGGGATTCATCCTGGCCGCCGCCGGCTCGGCCATCGGACTGGGCAACATCTGGAAATTCCCCTACATCGTCGGCGAAAACGGCGGCGGCGCCTTTGTCCTGGTCTATCTCCTGTGCATCGCCGTCATCGGCGCCCCCGTCATGATCTGCGAATTCGCCCTGGGCCGCCACACCCAGCGCGACCCCGTCGGCGCCTTCAAGGCCCTGGCGCCCAAGACCTCCGTCCTCGCCCATCTCGTCGGTCTGGCCGTCTTGCTGGCCGGCGCCTTCCTGCTGCTGTTCCGCTGCTGGGGCTGGGGCGCCCTCCTGATCGGGCTGGGCCTGCTCATCTTCCGCCACGGCTGGGTGCTCGTCGGCGCCATGGGCGTCGTCGCCGGTTTCACCATCCTCGCGTTCTACAGCGTTGTCGCCGGCTGGACCCTCGGCTACGTCTGGAAGGCCGCCGCCGGCCAACTCGATTTCGCCTCCGTCGAGGCCGCCAAGGCGCATTTCGTGCAGTTCACGTTCAACCCCTACTGGGCCGTCGGCTGCCATTTCGTCTTCGTCATGCTCTGCGTGCTCATCGTCTATAAAGGCATCAAGTCCGGCATCGAGCGCTGGTCCAAAATCCTCATGCCCGTCCTGCTGCTGATCATGCTCGCCCTGATCATCCGCAGCCTCACCCTGCCCGGCGCCATGGACGGCGTCCGCTTCTACCTCACCCCCGACTTCTCCAAGATCAATGCCGGCAGCGTCCTGACCGCCCTCGGCCACGCCTTCTTCTCCCTCTCCCTCGGCATGGGCGCCATGATCACCTACGGCAGCTATCTCGACCGCAAGGAAAACCTCTTCTCCTCCACCCTCTCCGTCGTCGGCCTCGACACCCTCATCGCCCTGATGGCCGGCCTCGCCATCTTCCCCGCCGTCTTCGCCCAGGGCTTCCAGCCCGACGCCGGCCCCGGTCTCGTTTTCCTGGTCCTGCCCACCGTCTTCCACCAGATCCCCCTCGGCGCCTTCTGGGCCTTCCTCTTCTTCCTCCTCCTGCTCATCGCCGCGCTCACCTCCGGCATCAGCCTCCTCGAAGTCGTCACCGCCTACTTCGTGGACGAACGCGGCTGGAAACGCCACCGCGCCGCCGTCGTTTTCGGCGGCGCCATCTTCCTGCTCGGCGCCCTCTGCGCCGTCAGCGTCACCGATATCAGCGACTGGACCCGGCTCGAAAAACTCCATGCGGTCCTGCTCAAGGTCTTCGGCTCCACCAAGGCCTCCTTCTTCGACACCCTCGACAACCTCTCCTCCAACTGGCTCCTGCCCCTCGGCGGCCTGTTCATTTCCCTGTTCACCGGCTGGATCTGGGGCACCAAACACGCCCTCGACGAAATCCGCCACGGCTCCAGCAACTTCGGCGACGTCCATCTCATCAGCCTCCTCGCCGGCCTCAAGGACGACCCCTCCCACAACGCCGGTGTCCACGTCGTCACCCTCGCCTCCCTCTGGGGCATCTTCATCCGCTTCATCTCCCCCGTCGCCGTCCTCATCGCCTTTCTGCACACCATCGGCTGGCTCAAGCTCACCTGATCCCCCGGCTCCACGCCACCGGCGGCCTCTGGATGGACGACTGCCCCGCCCCCCGTTTTTCCGGATTTTCCACGCCATGGAAAACTTTTCCGCGGTTTTTCCACGCCATGGAAAACACGCGCTTCGTCAAGAGGCGCTGCGGTTCGGTTGTAGCTGCGCTCGCTGAGCGCGGCCCCTGCCCCACCTTGTCCGCCGTCTTGTCCGCCGAAGCCTAGGCGAAGGCGGAAGCCTCGGCGAAGGTGGATGCCCCCCCTGTCCTCCGATCGCTTCCTTTTCCTGCTTTCGTGGGTTTTCTGTTTTCCTGCTTAGTCTCTCTGCCTGATCTGTCCCCTGGGAAGGGGTCGGTCCTATAAATTGATATTTTCCACGCCATGGAAAATCCCGCTGAAGCGGGACAGGCTTTTTTCCACACCGTGGAAAACCGCCCGCCCTCCGCCACCCCCTGCGCAAACCATCAGGCCGGTTCAGGCAGCGCCGCGCCCCGCTCCCTGGCCTTCTCCGCCCGCCGCGCTACCTGCTCGATGAAGTCACGGCTGCACATCAGCACGATCTTCCAGCCCGTCTCGCACACCAGGACGTATTCGCACCGGATCACCCGGATGGAAAACAGGTTCCGGATCATCCGGCCCACCGGCCGCGGCCAGAACCAGATCCGGCTCAACCAGAACCAGACCAGATTGTTTTCCCCGCTGCCGTGCGCCGCCGGTCCCACCGCCCGCCACCGGTCCACCTGGATCACTTCCGCCAGATTCACCCGGTACAGCGGAATCGTCCGCCCCAGCAACAGAACCAGGTTCCGCTCAGACAGCCGGTAGCTGATCAGGAATCCGTAATACACTTCGGCGACGGCTTCCCGCCGGAACAGTCCGGCCACGGCGGCCACGGCCAGCGGAAGAAGAACCAATCCCAGCCCGACCGGAAACAAAATCAAGGGGCCGTTCAGATACACCGCGAAAAACAGCATCCCCGCGACGGCGTTGCACAGCACGTAGGCCGGGGCCGACGGCGCCATGTAATGGCGTCTCCACTCCCGGAACCGCCGAACCGCCTCCCCCGGCCCCCGCCGTCTCCGGCCCGCTGCCTTTCTTCCTCTCATCCCGCCGTCACGGCTCTCCCCCTCCTAGTCGGCCGGACGGTCTGCCCCCCCGTGCAGATAATGGATCACCTCCACCTTCTCCATCGTCACCAACCCCCCGCACCCCGATGTTTCGAACAGGCGCTTCAGCACCGGCAGAAACGCCCGGATCTTTTCCTCCTCGTCCGTGATCTCCACCACCACCGGCAGATCCGCCGACAAATCCAGCACCTTTGCCGTCCGGATGCGGCTCGTGGGCCCGAACCCCATCACCCCCCGCCACGCCGTCGCCCCCGCCAGCCCCGCGGCCCGCGCCTCCCGCACGATCGCCTCATACAGCGGCGCGTGCTTCGCCTGGTCGCCTTCGCCCAGGAAAACCCGCAGCAGTCTCGCCTCCGCCTTCAGTTCCATGCGCCACCTCCCAGCCGGGCCAGCGCCCGCACCATCACCAGTCCCGACGCAAATCCCGCCGCCGACAGCGCCAGCGTCCCGGCCAGATATCCCGCCGCCTGCCAGACGCCCCCCCCGCGCGCCATCGCCGCCGCCTCGTAGATCAGCGACGACATCGTTGTGAAGCCCCCGCAGAATCCCGTCGCCAGCGCCAGCCGCGCCGCCGGCGGCAGCCCCCCCCGATCCGACAACCCCGCCACCAGGCCAATCGCCAGGCATCCCAGCACATTCGCCCCCAGCGTCCCCAGCGGCCACGTCATCCCTGCCCGCTGCGACGCCAGACTCAGCCCGTAGCGCGCCACCGACCCCGCAAAGCCCCCCCGCCCCACCCAGCACGACATGATCAACGGTTGGCTCATTTGCCGCCTATCTTATCTCGTTTCCGCGTTTCCCCGCAATCCCGCTCTCCATCCAGACCGGCGCCTTCCCAACTCTTCCCGTCCTCGCCGCCCATTCGTGCCATTCGCTTCATTCGCAACTCCACCCCCCGGCTGTTTATTTCGTGTCTTTCGAGCCTTTCGTAGTTCCGTCCCCGGCGGTTTCCTGAACCCTGCCCCCTGCTCCTGTTTTCCTACTTCAGCTCTTCGTTATTCCCCATTCCCATTCGTGCCATTCGCTTCATTCGTAGTTCCCCCACCCGGCTGTTTGTTTCGTTCTTTCGAGCCTTTCGTAGTCTCACCTCCGGCTGTTTCCTGAACCCTGCCCCTCCAGCCACCCCACACACATATCGAGGTTTTCCTGTGTTCCTGTGTTTCCTGTTTTCCTGCTTGGCTGTTCCCGGGTGTTGGATATTGGATATTCGACATTGCATATCGGATATCGGATATTCCTTGTTCATCCATGTTGCCCATCCACTCCATCCGTTCCGACCTCGACGCCGCGCTGAAGCATTCGCGGCGCCTGCTCGTCACCGCCCCCACCGGCTCCGGCAAATCCACCCAGATCCCCCAGATGCTGCTCGACCTCGGCGCGCTCGGCGACGGGAAAGCCGT